>JAAFJH010000053.1 GCA_013298875.1 Synechococcales cyanobacterium bin2.concoct.b11b12b14.033 | reverse complement strand
AGTAATACAATTAAAAATTATAGAAAAATAAGTTAATAAACAGCATTTTAAGAAGAAAATGACTATTTTAAAACAGGCATTACAGATTAATTAATGAGTTTTTAGCTTTGATCTATTTCTTTAGAGCAGTACCATTATTTTATTTAAAAGGTAAAATAAAAATACTTAAATAAAAATTTGTAATGCCCGATAAATATATTGATTTATTAACTGATTTTGGTTTTAAAAAAATATTTGGTGAAGAATCTAATAAAGAGCTATTGATTGACTTTTTGAATAGTTTATTGGAAGAAGAAAAAGGCAAAATTACCCAAATTACTTATTTGAAAACCGAAAAACTTGGAATGTCTCAGCTGGACAGAAAAGCCATTTATGATATTTATTGCGAAAGTCAAACTGGTGAAAAGTTTATAGTCGAGCTTCAGAAGGCAGAGCAGGCATTTTTTAAAGAGAGAAGTATTTATTATGCAACTTTTCCAATTCAAGAACAAGCTATAAAAGGCGACTGGGACTTTAAGTTCAATTCAATTTATACGATTGCAATTATGGACTTTACGATGGAGAAAGAAAGTAGCGATTATATTCACCGTGTAAAGCTCATGAACACCGAAACCAAAGAGATTTTTAGCAATAAATTAAATTTTATATATTTAGAAATACCCAAGTTTAATAAACAGCAAGCCGAGCTAGAGAATCATTTTGAAAAATGGATTTATATAATAAAAAACTTGGCAAAGCTCGATAATATACCACCTGAATTACAGGAAAAAATATTTAAAGAAGTATTTCAAATGAGTGAAATAGCTAAGTATGACAGGCCAAGCCGCCAAATTTACGAAGATAGCCTGAAAGCAAAAAGAGATTGGAAAAATAGTCTAGATACTTCTTTTGAAAAAGGAATTGAGAAAGGGAAAGAAGAAGGTTTACAAGAAGGAATTGAGCAGGGAATTGAAAAGGGATTGGAAAAAGCTTTAAATCAACTTATACAAAGTGGCATGACTGAAGAAGAAGCTAAAAAGATTTTAGGATTATAGCAAGTAAAACAATGGACAGAATAGAAAGAGGGGCGAAAAAAGAGTACTTGCTCTGTTACTCGAAGCAATGAAGGTTTCTGATAATTTGCCTATGATTATAGATGAGCTTTACATGTTATATGCTTTTAATTACGATTTCTTGAGACCTTTTGTAGCTGGGGAAATACCTTATATTATGGATAATTTCAAAAATTCAATGGATGACAAAGAACAATTAAATCGAAGAAACAGACTGTCTGAAAAAATAAAAAGAGAGTGTAAGAAAATAATTAATTGGATTGAAGAAGGCAAAATAATACTAACTTTAGAAATAGACAAGGATACTGGCTTACTCCTTTATGATGATTTTTTAACAGACGAAGAGAGGGAAAACCAGAGGGAAGACAATCCTTTTGATTATCCTGAAGATCAAGATAACGAACTTAACAATAATAAAATTATCAATTCAAAATCAGAATTAGACATAGAAAATTCAGCATGGAAAGATTTGAGTTTATATAATCAAGCTCGTTATTCTTTATTCTTTTTAAGAGGTAAAAGAAAACTATGAATACCAAAATATTAAACTTATTTTTTGTACAAATAACTTAACTTGCTCTTTGAATTTGCTCTGGCTGGTTTATTCCTTCCATAACTTGATTTGCAAAATTATTATTCACTAAATCATTTAGCCCCACTGTATTTAATATTTCTGGACGAAAATCATTAGATAATTCCGCATAAGCCATAACTGCGGTTTGATTATCTGAGCCGTGAATTAAACGAGCTAATGGTAACCTGATGGATGGAGTAGCGGTTAGCACTACTGGCCTGCGATTAAACTGTGAATTAATGTCTCTGGAAATATCTAAAATTTTGCGTATTAACGAAATAGACTGATCTGGCGGCAAAACTAAAATAGCTTTATCTTCGATTCGGTATAAAACTTGCTCTAATTTTTGCTCTAAAGCTGGCTCCAAAGTTATAGTCAAAATCGTTTTATTTTCAAGTGCATTATTGGCAGAAATTTGACGAGCTAATGACATTCTAAGCTTTTCGGATAATAAGTCAGGATCCCTTGTCTTTTGAGCTAAATCTTCTAATCTTTCAAGAATATAATTTATATCTTTAATACTTACTTTTTCGCTAATTAAATTAATTAAAATATGTCTTAAATCGCTAACACTTAAAACTTGCGGAATTAAATTATCGACCAAAGCCGGATCCATATTTCTTACTTGGTCTAAAACGCGGCGTACATCCACTTTAGTAAATAATTCTTCAATATTTCCAATTACTGTTTCCATCAAATGATAAGTAATAGCTTGCACAGCGGTCAAGTATGGCCAATTCCACTGTCTTTCTCGCACTAAACCTTCTAAATAATCTGGCTGCATCCAATAAGCTTCTTCTTTTAAAGTTGGCTCAATTCCATTTACGGCATTAGGAGGTGGGCCATCAAAAGTCCGATCCCAATGAGATTTTAAAATCATATATCTATTCGGATAAACCTCCGATGAACTAACCGTATTTCCACGCACGACAATATTATACTGATAAGGCCCATTAGCTCTATTATCTGCAATACGAACTGGCGGCAATATATAACCATAAATTAAAGTCATATGTTGGCGTAACAAACCAATATCTTCAATCAAACGTCCGCCTGAAGCTGGATCTGCCAGTTCAATTAAATTAGCTCCCACATGCAAAGATAAAGCATCAACCCCTAATAAACCATACATTTGATCTGGAGAAGTGGGCGGTTTAATTTGCTCCTGTTGGGCTTGTAAATCAGCTGCCACTCCTTGTTGATCAGCAAAATCGCTCGCAGTTTGAGTGGCTCGAATAGCATTTAAACCTAAAAAAGTAATTACAACACCAATCGGAATAAAAAACCATAAAGAACCAATTGATAAAAACCCCATTGAAGCAGTTAAAGCACCAGCAATAACCAAAGCCATCGGATTTTGCATGAATTGGCTAATTACATCCGCACTTAAGCTTTGGCCGGTTGAAGTGGAACGAGTAACAATTAAACCAGTCGCAACTGAAGTGATTAAAGCTGGTACCTGGGCTCCTAAAGCATCCCCGATTGATAAAATTAAATATTTACTAGCTGCATATCCTGGGTCATAGCCTTTTTGTAAAATCCCAATTCCCATACCACCAATCATGTTTACAATGGTCATGATAATACCGGCAATTGCATCCCCTTTTACGAATTTGCTGGCTCCATCCATTGATCCGTATAATGAGCTTTCTCTTTCTAATTCTTTACGACGTACTGAGGCAACTTCAGGTGTAATTAAACCCTGATTCAACTCTCCGTCAACCGCCATTTGCTTACCAGGCATTGCGTCCAAAGCAAAACGAGCGGAAACTTCTGCAATTCTTTCGGCACCTTTGGTAATAACCATAAACTGCACAACAGTTAAAACAATAAATAATATAACCCCGACCGCTGGATTTCCGGCTGCCACGATTTTACCGAAAGTATCAATTACCGCACCAGCATGGCCCGTAGATAAAATTAAACGCGTTGAAGCAATATTTAAAGCCAGCCTAAATAAAGTCGAAGCTAAAATAACGGTCGGTAAAATGGCTAAATCAATTGGTTTGTTTAAAAATAAAGAAGTGGCTAAAAGTACAATTGAAATAGATATATTTAAAGCGATAAAAACGTCCAATATTACCGGAGGCAAAGGCACTATAATAATGGCTAAAACTACAAATATACATAAAGCCAGAACTACGTCATTAAAGCTACCTTTCATAGATTTCCTTTAATTTATCTACGATTATATATATTCATTATATCCTTTAAATAAACTAAAAAAACAAAGCTATATAAATAATAAAGACAAGTTAATTAGTTCTCTTTTATAAGTTAATGCTGAAAATTAATAATTAGTTTTGTACAATTTATAAAATTATGAAAATCGAATTGTTAGATCAGCCAGTTTTAATTGTCAAATCACTTTCTCCTTATCAGCTTGATAATTTTGAGGAAAAAGAGGCTTTACAACAAATCGAATACTTTTTAGAAGAAGAAATTTCACAAATCCGAGATAAAATATCATCCGGGCAAATTGTGGGTTTAGAAGAGTATTTTACAACTTTTAATTTACATCTTCAAACCGAAAATGAAGTTAGTTCAGTCGTTTTAGAATCAGAGTGGAAAAATAATACGATTATTGACGAAGGAGAAAACCCAATTTTAGAGGAGCTTCCGCCCGATGTTAAGGTAAGCGAATTAATGCGAGTAGCTAAAATTACTTATTCAGATCCAGACCAATTAATTAGTGAAAGAAAAAAACTTTTGCAGTGGTTAATCAGTCAAAGCTCAGATATTCCGATTATTAGCGGCTTAAACAATTATGATTATTTATTATTTTCCGCTAAAGATATTTTAAATTTGATTAATAGCTTGAAAGAATTTTTTGGTCTTAAATAAATTTTGTAAAAACTTTCTATAATATCTTTCTTAAATAATAAATAATCATAATTACAGGAATAAAAAAGTGGCTTTAAAACCCGAAGAAATTACTTTATTAATAAAAGAGCAAATCGAAAGCTTTGGCCAAGAAATAACCAAAAAAAATATCGGCTCAGTTATCTCGGTAGGAGATGGTGTTGCTAATGTTTATGGTCTTTCAGATATTATGTCTGGGGAATTAGTACAATTTGAAGACCCACAAAATACCATCGGAATGGCTTTGAGCCTCGACGGTGAGTCGGTCGGAATTGTTTTATTTGGGGAAGGACGTGAAATAAAAGAAGGCTGCAAAGTTACTACCACCGGGCGTATTTCATCGGTACCAGTTGGCGATGCTTTAATTGGCCGCATTATCGATCCTTTAGGCAATCCATTAGATGGAAAAGGACATATTAATTCACATAAATTTAGACCAATTGAACAAAAAGCCGTTGGTATTATCGAAAGAAAATCAGTTCATGAGCCAATGCAAACTGGTATTGTGGCCATTGACTCCATGATTCCAATTGGACGTGGTCAACGTGAATTAATTATTGGAGATCGCCAAACTGGTAAAACTAGCATTGCAATCGATACAATTTTAAATCAGCAAAATTTGCCAGATCGTCCACTTTGTATTTATGTCGCAATTGGCCAAAGGCAAGCTACTGTTTCACAAATTTGCAAATTACTTGAAGAGCGTGGAGCCATGGAATATACAACCGTGGTAGTTGCTGCTTCAACCGATCAACCAGCTTTGCAATTTATTGCTCCTTTTGCCGGCGTAGCCATAGCTGAAGAATTTATGTTTAGTGGCAAACATGTTTTAATTGTTTATGATGATTTGAGTAAGCATGCCGTTGCTTATCGTTCTATGAGTTTATTATTACGCCGTCCTCCAGGCCGTGAAGCTTATCCGGGTGATGTGTTTTATTTACATTCTCGTCTTTTAGAAAGAGCCGCCAAATTATCAGATGATTTAGGAGCCGGTTCAATTACAGCACTGCCAATTGTTGAAACCCAAGGCGGAGACGTTTCAGCTTATATTCCAACTAATGTTATTTCAATTACCGATGGTCAGATTTTCTTAGAATCAGATTTATTTAATTCCGGCATTAGGCCAGCTATAAATGTTGGTATTTCAGTTTCACGGGTGGGCGGTGCAGCTCAAACCAAGGCTATTAAACAAGTAGCCGGGCAGTTAAGATTAGATTTAGCTCAATACACCGAATTAAAAGCTTTTTCTCAATTTGCATCTGATTTGGATAAAACCTCACAGAGACAATTAATTAGAGGACAAAGATTAACTTGGTTATTAACTCAACCCGAAAATTCACCTTTGGAATTAGCAGCCCAAGTTTCTTATTTATTTGCTGGAATTAATGGTTTATTGGATGATTGTGACAAAAAGAAAATTGATTCATTTAAACAAAAGTGGATTACTGAATTTAAAGCTCAGGCACCCGACTTATTCGATAAATTAAATAAAGGTTTAGCCATGAATGATGATGAGAAAAATAAACTTAAAAAAGAATTGAATTCTTGTATTGAAGGCTTATAGTTTTTACAAAATTCAGTTGATTTATAATGTAAATTCAATTTTTTACTAATGTCTAATAGCCTAAATGACTTTTTGAATCATAAGCTAGAAGTTTTAGAAAAAGCTGATTTGAAGAGAGAATTACAATATTATGAAATTAAAAATAAAAAAATAATTGATTTTTGTAGTAATGACTATTTAGGTTTAAGCCAAGAAAAAAGCTTAATTGAAGCGGCTCATCAAAGTGCTTTGGAATTTGGTATTGGGGCTGGTGCTTCACGTTTGATTAGTGGAAATACTAGATTACATGAAGAATTAGAGTTTCAAATAGCTAGTTTTAAAGGCACTCAAAAGGCTTTAATATTTAATTCTGGTTATGATGCAAATATTGGCACTATTGCGGCTTTAATGTCTAAGCCAGATATTATTTATTCTGATGAGTTCAATCATTCAAGTATATTAAGTGGCATTAAGCTTTCGGGAGCGGATTATTATAATTATGAACATTTATGTTTAAAATCCGCCCAAGAAAAAATACAAAGCACACGCTCACAGTATCGAAATGCCCTTTTGATTAGTGAATCAATTTTTAGCATGGATGGGGACATGGCTGACCTTAAAGGTTTAATTAATTTGGCGGAAAAATACAATTGCTGGTTAATGATTGACGAAGCTCATTCAACGGGTTTATTTGCCGAAAATGGAGCGGGTTTAATTAAAAGTTTGGGTCTAGAAAACTGTATACCAATTCAAATGGGAACTTGCTCTAAAGCTTTTGGTTGTCAGGGAGCTTATATTGCGGGTAATAAATTATTAATTGATTTTTTAATTCAAAGAGCCAAAACTTTTATTTATTCAACCGCTCTTAGCCCAGCCATTTGTGGAGCTTTACTGCAAAGTTTAAAATTAATACAAACCCAAAGCTGGCGTCGAGAAAAATTATTTAAAAATGCTGACAAAATAAAAGAGCTTTGTAAAAAACTAGATTATGAAATTATTAGTGAAAATAGCCAAATTATTTGCTTAAAAATGACTGATAATAAAACTGCCCTAAAAGCAGCTGAATTCCTTTTAAACTGTGGGATTTTTATACAAGCTATTAGGCCTCCAACCGTTAAAAAAGCCCGACTGAGAATTACTTCTTCGGCAATTTATGAAAATGACCAAATTAATCAACTTGCAAACGGATTGGCGGATTTGAGAAAAGTGTTAAAATAAAAATCTCATTATGTTTAAATTAGACTTTTGTGGTATATTTAACTAGTCAGAGACTTTTAAATAAGCCTTTTTGGGGGCGCGTAGCTTTGACGTGATATCTGACTATATGAATGCAAGCAGAGAAATATTCAGTGCTCTCTTTAATCCAATCTGAATAAAATTTAAACATGCCAACGCAAGTAGCAATGTCGTTTCTTTAGCTTCTAAAAGAGCTGAAAAACAAGCACGCAACAATAATGTTGTTTCTATGTCTGATTACAGAACCGAAACCGCAGTTGCTGCCTAATCAAATTTAAGTTATAAGAATTTAATATTTGAACGACACTGATTTAAGGGATTTTAATCGACTTTAAATCAGAATTTTGGTTAATAGTTTTCATTAAGTTATCGCAAAAGACGTAATGAAAATGAAATTAAATTTTTGCAAACCTGTTGAGAGTTTGGCTCTCGCTTCAGTAAAAAGCATGAAACCAGACTAAGCTTGTAGATTTTGTATAGAAAGACTTTACGGACGAGAAGGGCAGCTCTTCTCCGCCTCCACCAACTGACATATTTTTTTGAAATATATTCAATCATAATTAAAGTGGTTTAAGCTAAAAATTCCGCAAATGAAACAGGCTGCCCATTAGCCGGTGTCTCTTGTATTGGATTAACTCCTAATCGGGGTGCAAAAGATGGTTGTCCAATTGTAGTACTAGGTGCTACGGGTGTTTGAGCCATTACCGGGAGTTGATTTGTTCTGCCGGGAACTACAGGTAACAATTGAGCCAAGTTTATGGGTGGTTGTCCCTGAACACCAACAGTTGTTTCGTGCGGAGACTGGCCTCCTTGATTGACAAAATCAGCTGAATTAGACCTTGGCAAAATATCTTGATTAGTGTTTTCAAAATTGGCTCTGTCTCTACCAACACGGGTAACTGTTGCTTGAACATTAATTCTATATTCACTTCCTCTCTCATCTCGCCAAACTTGCACCGCAGGATTACTTGACCCTACGCGTGTTAGGTTAGCAGCACCGATAGTTACAGCTCGTGCATTATTAATATCAAAACCTTCATTTCCATTTTGTCCATTACGGCTAGAGAGTAAAGCTAAATCTCCTCCTCCCATATTAATGTTTCCTTCTCCCCCGACAGCGATTATCCGATGAGGACTTCCAGTAGCAGGATTTAAATTAATACTGATTGGTGCATTTGTAGAAGTACCGCCGATATTATTAGTGGGATCACCAAAAGTACCAAAAGAATGAAATAAGCCCGTTACAGTTTCGCCATTAGTTGGGCCATTTACGGTAGTTTCTTTACTGCCAATAAAGCCTGTAAACTTGCCATCTAAATCTGCGTTAACTGTATTAAATAAATTATTAACAATAGCCCCACTATTACTAGCTGATCTGAAGGTTTTGGAATTACCGGGATTATCTTGAAAAGTAAAAATATTTGGCTGTCCATTAGCTTGCCGCGTACCTCTAGGAGACATTATATCTGCTGGTGGTGGAACTGGTGTTGGGGTTGGAGGAACTGGAGTTGGAGTTGGTGTTGGTGTCGGAGTCGGGGTTGGCTGATAACTATCTGTTACCTCTTTAACAAAAGCCTGATCGTCTGGAAAAAAATTAGGATATTTAGCCCAATCTGGTGGTTGTTGAGCAGTATATGTCGTTAACTTAGAACTAATTAATCCGTTGCCATTTATTGTGTTTGTCATTATAGTTTGCAATTTATTTTTAGGTACAAGCAAACTAGTTCAGCTAAATTAAAGATTAATTAAAAAAAAGCTGGGATTATAGAATTAATGGCTGATTTGGGGGATTACTTAGCGGGATAACTCGATTTTGTGAATATTATTTATGATTGAGGAATATTAAAATTAATAGATATTATTAGAAAATAAAAATTTATAAACTTATTCTCGATAAACTCTAATATTCTTAAATTAAAGCCTCATGAGCAGTTTTGGTATTCCAAATATTGGTTACTTTAGCCCTAAAGACAATTCGGGTATTAATCGTTATACGGAAACTTTATTAATTGAAGGCGATTATTATAAAGAGTTGCAATACTGGCTTTCAGTCTATAATCGTGCCCAGCAATTTGGCTTACCTAATACAAGTATTGCCGAAATTAGTGCTCAGATTTCACGTGTTTCTCAAAAATTATCTTTACTAAGGCAGGTTATTAAACCAACGGCCGAAAACCTTTTAAAAAGCGACGTTGAAAATAATAGAAAGGTTCAGGAATTATTTGCGGAGCAAGGTTAAATAAATTAATTATTTAGGCTAATTATTTTCATTAATTTCACCTTTTACATTTGATTCAACCGACCTAAAACCAATTGATTCAAGATAAATATAAACTTTCTCGCCTTCATTAATCTTGCTATGGCCACCTTTATCAAAAGCTAAAGCATTATCCGGCATACTTTTTTCTAATGGCTCAATTGATAAAGTTCTAAGTTTGTCTTTGGCTTTGCTAATTTTAAGGATTTGCTGAAATGGAGTATAAAATTTTTGCTTATTAGCCATCAAATAACCTTCAGCCGCCAATGAATAATCATTCGGGTAAATAATTGTATCCAAAACAACTTTAATTTTAATTTTTTGGAAAACTCTCCCAGGCTCTTTTATTATTATTACCTTGCCCAAAATAATCGAATTTTTCGGTATAAAGATTTTTTCGGTTGGCAAATTAAGTGGCTCTAAAACTCTAAATTCAACTTTATCACCAATTTCAGCTTGGTCAGCATATAAGCCTTTAAGCATTAGAACTTCCATTCCTATCGGCAATTGAGCTTCTTGGGTTTGAATTGATGGATTAATATTATTAATGATTTTTTTTGCCGTCGAATTTAGGGGAAACTGGCAAGTTAAAAATAAAAAGATGAAAATTTTCAGGAATTTCATAAACTTAAATTGAGATTTAAAATAAAAAAGCAAATTATAAGTATATTTTAATAACTTTTTAAAGAAAAACTTTTACAATGTGATACAAGTCTTCTCAAAACTAGTTACAATAAATTTAATGTTTCTTTTATTTTGAGAGCTTAATAAGTAAATTTTTGCATGAAAATGGTTTTAAAAATGCTAGACGATAATTCAAAAAACAATGAATTTAATTCTTTGGAACGGGGAAAATTCTGGGCTAAGATTGAAATGCCAGACGGCTCCTTGGGTCTTTTACCGAGTGAATTACTAATTGATGATAATGATAATTTGGTTTTGGCTTGTCCCCGCCGTTCAGGTGGGTCTTCTTTTTTACGTTTATTTAAGCCTAAACCTTTGCCGGCTGACAGCAAATTAACTTTAGCTTACCAAGATCAGGATTTTTCGGCTTTCGAAATTTGGAGCGGCTCGATTGGAAAATTCTTGCGGACAGACTCAATAACTGGCCTCGATGAATATGAATTTGCGGAGCTTAAACAAGAAATTACTGGCTCAGAAAGGGAATTTGAAAGATTTATTATTTCAATACCTTTAAAATTAGAATTTTTAGATCAGAAAAGAAATTTAAATAAAATCTTGTGCTTTACGGGCTGCGAATTGAGCGAAAATGGCCTTGGTTTATGGTTACCAATTTCTAATAAAAATAAAATTCAAATTAATGAGGTTTATAAAATTACTTTTGAGCCACCTGAAGTAGAAAGTTTTTCTTTTGAAGTGCAATGTATCAGACCTCATTTTGAAGATTCTTTTAGTAAGGGTATTCATGCGGGCTTTAGCTTAATTAATTATGCCGAATTAAAAGACACTTTACCTTTTGTAAGATTAATGCAGTTAATTGAAGCTCGTGGAAAGCCAGCAGATATAGATTTAGATGAATCTGAACATTATTTGGCTAAGTTTTGGAAAGGAGAATTTTTAAGATTTTCTAAGTAAAAATAAAGTAAATAAACTATGTTAATCAAAAAAACTATTTTCAAAGATATTGCCATTGCTAATCAGCAGCCTTCTGAAGACGAAAATGAAAGCTCTCTGGAAAATTTTATTGATGAAGATGAACAGGAATTATCCCAAAACAATAATGGCCTCCCCGAAAAAGATGAAGAATTATTAGCCAGAGCAAATGCCCTCAAAGAAGAAGCTAAGCGAGAAGCGAGACAAATTATTGAGCAGGCTAAAGAAAAAGCTAAGCAAATTACTGAGTCAGCCAATGAAACCTTGGAAAAGAAAATGACTGAGTTTTTGGCTGAAAAAGAAAATAATTTTAAATCTCTTGAATACAAAGCTTTTGAAGAAATTGAAAATATTATTAATTTGCAGAAAAGTATTATTTCGAAAAGTAAAGAAACCATTATTAATTTGGCTATTCAACTCTCTAGCAAGCTCATAAATAAAGAAGTTTCTCAAGATAAATCTATTTTAGAAAATCTAATTAAAAGTTCTATTAATGACTTGTCTATGAATAGTGATGAAGAAAGCTTGAAAATAAATATTGCTGTCAATCCAGCTGACATAAACTTAGCCCAGGAATTTGTAAAAAACTTAATGGATATAAATCAGGGCAAATTAGAATTAAGCGTTTCCGGAAATAAAGAAATTAGCTTAGGAAGTTGTATTTTAGAAATGCCTTCTGGCTCTGTCGATTTGAATTTTTCTTCGCAAATGCAATTATTTAAAGAAAAACTGCTATTAATTGCTTCTTTAGATGAAGCTAATCAAAACGAAACTAATGAAAATGAGAATGAATAAGTCTTTTCAAAAATCTTTAAAATAAATTTTATTCTTTCTTTAAATCTTCCAGTCCTTTTAATTCTATGTTTAAAGCATTAGTGGAAATATAAATTTCATAAGTTGACAAGCTCAAAGAAATCATTAATAAAACTAAGCCGCTTCCGAAGATAATTTGAGCCAGCTGTTGAGCCTGCATAAAAATTAAAAACATTGACAAAACAAAAAATAATAAACTCAAAACTCCCATGGCTTGCATATCACGGATTAAATTTATACGTTGGATTAAGTTTTTTATTTGGGCGGATAAAACACGTTTGGGATTTTCACGATGTTTACCACTTAAATCACGCACCAAAGCAGAAATTGCCAAAAAACGATTAGTATAAGCTAATAATAAAAGTGAAGTCGTGGACAGTAAAACCGCTGATGTCGTTAAATTCATAATTTTTTATTTTAAACGAATTGCAAGAAATTTGTAGCCATTTGCAAACCGCCAAATACTGGATTTTTTGCTAAATCTTTAAACTGCTGTTCTAATGGAGAGCCGTTCATAGCTAGAGGCATTGTTACACCCGTGAAAAAACTCCCAAAAATTGCACCTGGTTCAATTATAGTTGCATATAGTTTTTCTAGCAAAGTACCACCGCTGCCGATAGAACCAACAATTGGTACATTAAAGCCACCACGCAAAAGCTGACCGCCGAGGTTTTGAGTATCTTTGCCCCAAATACCATGAATCCAACTCTGGAATAAATTATCATTAAAGGCTTTTCCTTCTTTTATAGCCAAATCTTCTCTTTGGGCATGATGAGTTGTTAAGCCCATTACACTACGTCCTAACATCATTACATTAATTGGCATAAAGGATAATGTTTCTGCTAAACGGCTAAACCATTTTGCTTTTGTAATTAAATCAGTTTTTTGTTTAATTAAAGTTCTAATTGGTTCTTCCATTTTTGCCATTTGCATTTGTATGGTTTGAACTAATACTTGCATCTTGGCATTAAATTGAGCCTCAGTAATTTCACCAGCTTTTACTTTTTTAGTTAAATCATCTTTAATTGCCATAGCCTGCTGAATTAATTGTTCTTCTTTAGCTTTGAATGTGGCTTGTTGAGCTTGAATTATGGGTTTTAATTCTTCATATGCTTGAGCTTCAAAAAAATCTAAAATTGGTTCAGCGACTGATGAAGCCAAACCAACAATGCCAGCCACAATATTTGACCATTTATTAAAGCGAGCCATATTTCGCTGAGCTGTCCAAGCCTTAGTCCCTTTCACTGCATCTGAGGCATTATTTAAACCCACAATTGAATTATGAGCATGCAAGCCAAACATAAACAAAGAAGATGAATTTAATATGCCAAAAGCCGTCCCAAGAGCAGCTAGAGCTTTACTGACTGGACTTTCTTTACCATCCACGGAATCTTTGATACCAAGGACAGTCATAAGCGGCGTCAGTAAAAAACGACCAGTGTGCGAGAGGAGAACAGCTAATTTACCCGCTCCTACCAAATTCTGCGACTGAGTGCCATTTAAATTACTAAAGTCCATAGCCATTACATCTCTGGCAATAACTAAAGACTGGCTACCCTGCAATAAAGAACCCAAAAAGCCTAAAATCTGTGCCGGTAAAATTAAACCAGCTTTCATCATATCGCCAGCCCAGCCCATTAATTGCCCACCAGCCATCGGAATTAACATAAAAGACATTAAGTCATTTCTGCTACTTTGTTTATGCATACCTAAAGTCGCATCTATTATTTCTTTGTCGTTTGCTCGTCGATTTTCAAGCATTATCTCTGTTCTTTCGAGCCAAACTGTTTTTAGGAAAGTAAGTATATTATTTCTATCATTTTGTGGATGAAGGGAATTTTCATAGCCTTTAATAGTTTCTTTAATATTATTTTGCGTGCCAGGCCAAAAAGTTTTAACTTGATCCAAAACATTCATCTGATGCTGTTGAACTGTTTCCCCTTTTTCATTTTTAACATCAACAAGTTCACCAATGCCATTATCAATTAAAGCTTGTTGATA
>JAAFJH010000052.1 GCA_013298875.1 Synechococcales cyanobacterium bin2.concoct.b11b12b14.033 | reverse complement strand
AAACCATCCTCAATAGTGGGGCCAATGGCAATTTTTGCCTCAGGGTAAAGCTTTTGAACAGCGGCAGCTAAAATATGAGCGGTACTATGTCGTAGAAATTCGAGGCTTTCGAGGTCTTTTTTGGTAATAATTTTGATTTTATCGCCTTCGGATAAAACTGTGTTTAGGTCAGCTAAATTTCCATTTAAGTTTAAGCCAATTGCTTCTTGAGCCAACCTAGAACTAATATTTTTGGCAAGGTTCAAGCCAGTACTATTAAAATCAAGCTGCTTAGAAGAATTATCCGGTAAAAAAATATTAATAAATTGAGACATAAAAAAAGTATTTGAAATCAAAAATATGTATAAAGTCTATCAAAATACGCAAATTCAAGTAGAAAATACTATAAGTTAAATAAGCTTCAAGCTAAGAGTTTTTATTGGCTAATTGTCCACAAGCTCCACTAATATCTGAACCCAGAGTAACTCTAACCGTAGCTTTACGGCCTGAACGTTCCACAATAGATTTAAAATGTTGAATACGACTTCGGTCAGAGCATTGAAACTCGCTATCAGTTGAATTATAAGGAATTAAATTAATTAAACAAGGAAAAGGTAAATCTCGGACTAAATCACAGAGAGCCCGTGCATCTTCATTTGTGTCATTAATATCTTTTAACATTGTATATTCAAAAGTAATACGCCTTCCAGTTTGGTCAAAATAAACCTTTAAAGCTTGCATTAAATCAAATAAATTCCAGCGTCTGGCCACCGGTACTAATTTTTCTCGCAGCTCTTGTTTGGCAGAATGCAAAGAAATAGCTAAATTAATTTGTATTTTAGTTTCACCGAGTTCAATAATTTTAGGTACAATTCCGCTGGTTGAAACAGTTATATGCCTTACTCCAATACCAACCGATTCACGGAAAATTTGAATTGATTTTATAATATTATCCAGATTATTTAATGGTTCTCCTTGTCCCATAAAAACCAAATTATGAATTTTTTCGCCGCTGATTCTTTGCATAGCCATTACCTGGTCTACAATTTCAGAAGCCATTAAATTACGTTTAAAACCCAATTTGCCCGTTGCACAAAAAGGACAGCCCACGGCACAACCCACTTGGCTTGAAATGCAAGCGGTTAAACTATCTCGATCTTTAAAACGCATTAAAACCGATTCAACCAATTGATCGTCTGGCAAAGAGAATAAATATTTTTCGGTTTTATCTTTTTGGCTAATTTGTCTTTCTTTAGTTTGTATCAGAGGAATAGAAAATTTTTCGGCCAAAACTTCTCTTTTGTCAGCACTTAAATCACTCCAAGTATTAAAATCACCTGAACTTTTGGCGTAAATCCAGCTATGAATTTGCTCAATTCTAAATTTTTCCCACTTCAATTCTTCGGTAATAAATTGTGCAATTTCCTCTTTGGAAAGACCCGACAGAGATATTTTATTTTTTAATATTTGAGACATAATTAAAATTTAAACTAAAAAAAGTAAATTAAAAGAAAAGTAAAACAATTTTATTGAATTATGAATGGATTAGATCAAAAAATACTTTCTCCGAATCAAAATTTTTCGGTGATTTTTCATTATTTAAACGAAAATCCGCTGAAAGAAGCTTATTATAGCGTATCTTTGCAAGACGAAGAAAATAGTGAAAAATTCAAATTATCTGGCATTTTTAGCTTTTCAGAAAATCAAATTTGGTCAGCGGATTCAAGATATATTCTTTTAGACGAAATTAAAAATAATTTAGAAAATGAAAATTTCAATAAACGAACTATCAGCTTTGACATTTTAACTAAAAAGAAAAGTGAATTGTCCTAAACTTGAATCTTTAAATATTCACGAATTTGTCGCATTTTACTTAAATCAATTTCTGCATTAATAAAACCTTCGGGTTCTTCAGATAGTTCATTTAAGGTTTCGCCCCAGGCATTAATAATTAAACTATGTCCCCAACAATTGGCTTTAATAGATTGATTGGGTGCTACAAAAAATATTTGATTTTCAATGGCTCGTGCTTTGCACAATATTTCCCAATGGGCTTGTCCAGTTTTATAAGTAAAAGCCGAAGGCAAAACAATTAAGTCACAATTTTGTCTGCGATATTCACGAAAAACCTCAGGGAAACGTAAATCAAAGCAAATCCCGAGGCCGATTTTGGCAAAAGGAGTTTCAAAAGTTGTAATTTTATCGCCTTTACTGCGGTATTTTGGCTCACAAAGGTCTGGTAAACTAGAATCAGGATTTTTTAATTCAAATAAATTAATCTTTCGATATTTTGCCAATAATTCTCCGGCGGGGCTAATAGCAAAAGAAGTATTAAAAGGTTTATTTTCGTTTTTTTCCAAAATTGACCCTACTATTAAATAAATTTGGAATTTACGTGCCAGCTGACAAGCCCAGTTAAAAGTATGTCCACTGGGTATTTCTTCGGCTGCTAAATTATTTTCCATAGCTTCGGAAGAGCGAAAATTAAAAACTTCGGGCAAACAAATTAAATGTGGCGTTTTTTCACCGAAAGCTTCTTGTTTAGCTTTAACAGCTTTTTCAATTAAGTGTTCAGCCAAATTCAAATTTGTCATTTTATAAGCGGTTGCACACAATTGAACAGCCGAAGCTATAAATTTATCAGTAGACATTTTGAAGTATTTTTGCGCTTAATTAAATAATTATATCTTTTATACTTTCGGTTTGTTTTTGCCGCCAATTAATCAACTTAATTTTTAATTTTTCATCATTTAAAGCCAAAATAGAAATGGCTAATAAAGCAGCATTTTTTGCTCCGGGAGTGCCAATAGCCAAACAACCAACCGGAATCCCAGCAGGCATTTGTACAATTGAAAGCAAAGAATCGATACCATTTAAGGTTTTGGACTGAATAGGAACTCCTAAAACGGGTAAATGAGTTTTTGCAGCTAACATGCCAGGTAAATGAGCTGCTCCGCCAGCACCTGCAATAATAATTTTTAGGCCTGATTCGGAAGCTTTTTCCGCAAACTCAAATAATAAATCAGGCGTTCGATGAGCGGAAACAATTTTGGGTAAATAATTTATTTCGAATTCCTGTAAAATAAAACTGGCTTCTTGCATGGTTGGCCAATCGGATTGACTGCCCATTAAAAGTGCAACTTGATAATTTTTGATATTATTTTTCATATTTAAATTTATGTACGAGCAAAAAAAAACTTGGCAAATCGCTGCCGGAAATCTGGTTGAGTATAAAAGTTTATTTGATTTTATTATTAATTTAGCCAAAAATCAAAACGAAAGTTTAATTTTATTTTTAAACGGCAATTTGGGAGCTGGCAAAACTACTTTTACTAAATTGTTCATTAATTATTTAAATCAAACCGAAAATCCTTTAATTATTAATAGCCCAACTTTCGGGAAAGTACATGAATATAAAATACAAAATAAAAACTTTTATCATTTAGATTTATACCGAGAAATATTACCGGCTGAGGAATTGGAAGAAATATTTTTAGACTCAAATGCCAATTATGTTTGCGTGGAATGGGCTATTAAGTTAAAAGAAAAACTAGAATATGATTATTTAACTTCTTCTTTAAATGGACGAATTGTAAATTTGAATTTTGATATTATTTCAGAAAATGAACGTTTAATAACCTTGAAAGTTTAAACTCTCTCTTGTCTTGAACCGGGATTAAATGATTTACGGATTAGCATGATTAAGCACTTTAGAGTAAACCGAAAAAATAAGAATCATAGTTAATCATTTAATCAGCGTAATCCAAGTTCAAGACCATCTGTGATTCAGACATTGTGAAAAAGTTAAGTAATTATTTAATTTGATTTAAATTAGTGCCTTTTTGTTATGGGGCTTACCCAAATGATTTATGATGAAAACATGAAATATAAAAGAAGACAAAATAGTCAGAATAAGCTCATTATCAAGCGGAAGCTACAAATTAAGTCTCTGCGTAATTCATCTTTTTTACGAGGGATTAACGAAAATTTAATTTCTTTAGCATATCTTGGTATTAAGCAATAAACCCTAAAAGCACAGGGGTTTTAAATTCAAGGGACTTAAGGGAAGTTCTTTAATAAATAAGGGTAAATTATCATGACAGCAGGACAAACACCAGTACAAGTACAAACAAATAGACCAGTCGTAGTAACTCAGCCAGCAGGAGCTAGGAATGTTATTGTTCCAACTAATGGCGGGCAAGTACAACCGCAACCACAACAAAACATTGGAGATAGATTTGCAGGTACAGTTACTGATAGTTCTGGGCAAGTTCGCAATTTTAGTGGCAATTTAGGAAATACCTCTGGAAGTAATGCAAATGTTATTACAGGGAATGCTTCTACTAATCCAAGAAATGCAGCCGGTAACCCTACTAATATTGTTCGTGATCCAAGCCGCAATACCACTACTAACCAAGTAAATACGCCAGAAAGCATTAGCGGAATAAAGAGTTCTCAAGATAATTATAATTTTCAAAAATTAGCCCCAATCGCAAAATTACCTACTGGTGAATATGGAGTTATTTATGATCCGAAACAAATGTTAGCTATGCTAGCTTATGCAGCAAAAACTGGCCGAATGGAAGAATTTGTTTTTTCATTAAAAGAAGGAGCTAAATGGATTCAGCCAGGAAACCCAGATTTAGGTAGAGGTATTAGACCCGTGAATAAAGACTGGAGTTATGCACCTGCAACTGCTCAGTCGCCAACAACTGGTATAGGTAGCACTTTTAAAGTAGTTGCTTCCGCTTCTAATGATGGATCTTTGACCCCTTTTGTAAGAGCTGTGGAAGTTTCTATTCAAATGCTCAATCAACTTAGCACTGATGTATCTATGAATACAGTAGATAATCCTTACTTCGCAGAGTTTGGAGTTACTTTGGATGATTTAAAAAGTGCTATGGAGCAAGTGCCAGATTTGCCTAATTTATTGACCAGACTAGTAAAGAGTGCAACAGTATATCAAGAATCAATCAGAGCTGGCGAACAAGAGGGTACTAAGATAAGAACTGATTTAAATAAAGGAATAGCTACTTTAAATAATAGTGGTGCCAAAGAGTAAGTTTGTTTTCCTGTCTGTCTTGAACCGGGATTAAATAATTCAAGGATTAATATGATTATTAATTTCGCGTTTTTTCGTGCAAGTTAACAAATCCCATAAATCATAGTTCATCATTTTAATCAGCGTAATTCTAGTTCAGACAAAAAGAGAGCGGAAATTTGGGGCGGATAAACTATACATTTTCTTTTAAACTCCCTTTTATCCTCAAAGGAGCCAACTCAAATTTACCAACCAGGAATAATAGTATCTCTTAAGTAAATAGTAGGGCTTGTTTTTACGGCATCCAAAACAGCTAAAGCTGATCCACTAGTCAATATACCTGGAAATTTGGAGCTATTAAAGGTTACTGAACAATTACCCGAACAACCATCTGAAGAATCGATACAAATAGCCGAACCTCTATTTTGTTTAACGCTATTATCACTAAAAGTATTATTATCTATTGATAAAGTATCTCCTCCATATAAAGCACCATAAACTGCTCCACCACGATTAGGAGCTTTATTTTGGGAAAAAGTAATATTCCTCCAGTTACTCGCAGAGAAATTTTTGCCACTACTTTGAATATCTGCTTTATTATGTCCACCTAACCCATCAAAATATATTGCTCCTCCGCCTCTATCTTCTTTACTGCCATTAGCAATATTTCCTTTGAAGATTGTGTCGCTTATCTGCATTTCGGATTGAATTATACTAATTGCTCCTCCGTAAAAAATACTTTCATTATTTTCAAAGTTCGTATTTCCGGCCATGGTAATTTTGGCTCCTGTACTACGAATGGCGCCACCTCCACCTTCGCTATTTTGACAATCTGAAGTAGAACAACTTGCTTTATTAGTTTTAAAACTACCACCTATTATTTCTAAGCTATCAGAGCCATTTGACATAGAAATAGCTCCACCACTTCCACCAGCTGAATTATTTTCAAAAATACAATTCGTCAATTTAATCTTAGTTCCAGTTCTCTCTCCGCTAACACTAAGCATCGAAATTGCACCACCATCAGTTTTGCTTATATTTTTCAGAAAAACTACATTTTCGGCGGTAAAATGCCCCCAACCACCAATAAAGACCGCTCCACCATTAGTAATATTATCGCTACCACCTTTTAAATTATTACCAAATCCATTAGTCAAAATAATATTATTCAATTTAAATTCTATTCCAGCTCCACCCTGCTCAGCAGTAGGATTAAGGCGGCCATCTACTAGCCATTCTTCCTGCTTAGAAACTACAAAAATTCGCTGACTACCTTTTCCATCTAAAGTAATATTGTTTTGCCCATTAATAGTAAGTGGTTTGCGAATAAAGATGCTGCTGGAAATTGGGATAATTGATTTGCCACAGTTAAATGTAATTGTAGTACCTGCCGGGGACTGTTCTACAGCTCTTTTCAAGTCAGTATCATCGGTGCATTTTGTTACAACGGAAGGACCACTAGCGGTATTTGGTGGTGTAGGAGGGCTAATAGGAGCTGGAGGATTTGGGTTAGTTGGTTGGGGGATAATAGGTATTGCTATCGGTTTTTTAACTGGTTCTGGCGTAGTAACAGCCTTACATTGAGATTCAAGCCACTGACAGGTACTTTTATCTCGGGGCATGGGAATTTGAGTACCTGGGCAAACTTTAATTTCGCTACTACATACAATAGTATTCTGGGGAACTGGAAGAGGAGCAATTGGTTTAATAGTATTAGTGGGATTAGTAACAGGGCTGGCTGGTGAACTTGGTCTTTTCGTTAAGGCAGCTAACTTTTCTTTCCAAAGAGGTAATCTATTTTGGATTTCTTGATCGCATCCGGTTAATAAGCTACTGAGACTTAACAATAAGACAAGTTGAGTTATTTTATAAAGAAGTTTAGGCATTTTAGTTTTACTTTAATCCAAGAATAGTGAAGCTTTATAAAACTGATGCACAGGAATTTAGTTATCTTATAAAAATTCAAGTTAAAACCCTGAATACTAAAAAGAAAGCTAGGTAAAAGTCGTTTCTCGTTTGGCAAGGGTAACCCAATATCTTACTTGTTTATACACAAATAAAAAAGGGTTTAATTGAATGTGAGCTGGATAAGTGGATCAATGAGGCTTAAGGGACAAAAAGAGACCTAAGGAAACTTGAAAAGATAGACAGGAAGAACGGTTTGAAAGAAAATGAGTGAAATAATTAGAAAAGTCAAAATTACATATTTTTATGAAAGCTTCATCAATAGATTCAACTAAACAGTCTTTTCCGTCTCTTATTGATTTCTTGATAATTCTCTTCATCTGCGACCAAACCTGCTCTATTGGGTTTAAATCTGGTGAATAAGTTGGCAAAAACAAAAGCTCACAACCTGCCTCTTCTACTGCCTTTCTAATTCCAACTCTTTTGTGATAACTTGCATTGTCTAAATCTACTATTTGTCCAAGTTTCAGCAATTAATCCAGTCCTTTTTCTTCTTCCATTACTTTCTTTTAAATTAAGCTCTCTCAATGAGGAAAAGAAAATTCCCCCTTTTTTGGGTTAGGGGGCTTTTAGCCTTTGAGAGAGGATTCTTGACTTTTATTTCCTGAATTATTTGATTTTTATTTTTGTACCGTAGTTAAACTTAAATCAGAAATTATTTGCATTTAATGAGCCTAAATTTAATAATTAAAAGCATTAAAAAGTAAGAAAATTTTATATTTATATTTATGAAAATTCCTTTTGATTGGCTTTGTGAATTCATTGATTATCAAAACTCACCTGAAAAGTTGGCCGCCGAATTTAGTCTTAAATGTTTTGAAGTGGAAGAAATTGAATATATTGGGGCTAAAATAACTGGCCCATTAGTAAGCGGAAAAATTATTGAAATTAATAAACACCCCAATGCTGATAAGCTACAAATTACCAAAGTTTTAATTAATGAAGCTGAGCCAGTCAGGCAAATTGTTTGCGGAGCACAAAATATTAAAACTGGTCAAATTGTGCCAGTTGCCTTGCCAAATGCGATAGTTATTAATCGTAGTAATGGTTTAAGCCTTGAAATTAAAACCGGACAAATTAGAGGTGAAAACTCAGAAGGAATGCTTTGTTCAGCTCCAGAACTTGGTATTGAAGATCTTAACTCAGAAGGAATTTATATATTACCCGAAAATACTGAATTGGGGCTTGACTTGATTGCAAAATTAAACTTAAAAGCAAAAGCGGTTTTGCATATTGAATCACGCTCTAATCGTGGAGATGCCCTTTGCTTACAAGGAATTGCTCGGGAAGCTAGTGCGGCTTTGAGTATCAACTTAAAGAAAGATTTTTATGCTGACTTAGCCAAAAGCTTTGAACATAAAGTTTTAAATTCCCCATTAATTACTTTTCCGTCTGAAATTAACGCTGACAGGGCTTGTGCCAATATAAAGTTTTTGCATTTAAAAAATATACAAATTAGACAAAGCCCGTCTTGGTTAACGGAAAAACTAAAATTAGCTGGCATTTCGAGCAAAAATAATATTATTGACATTGTTAATTTTGTAATGCTGGAATTAGGCCAACCAATGCATGCTTACGACGCAAAATTAATTGATTATAAGGCGGGCTTACAAGTTAAATTAGCTCAAGAATCGGAAGTATTTGCTGGCTTAGATGGACAAAATTATAATTTAAACGATCAAAACTTAATTATTGCTGATGCTGAAAATACTTTGGCTTTAGCTGGTGTGATGGGCGGAGCAAATAGTGCCATTAATGATAATACCACCGAAATTATTTTAGAATCGGCTTGCTTTGAATATTGGCGAATTAGGCAAAATAGCCGTAGTAATGGCCTAATTAGTGAATCCAGCCGTCGTTTTGAAAGAGGTTTACACCCTAATTTAAATGCTATGGCCTTAATGAGAGCCGCTCAATTGATTGAAGAATTAGCAAATGGCAAAATAATAGCTTATTCGGTAGCGGAAGACCCAACTTTATTAAAAGAAAATTTACTCGAAACCTTATTGGAGTTGGACTTAAAAGATTATAAAAAATATATTGGTTCAGAAATCTTGGCTGAGAGAGCTAAACAAGTATTAGAAAAACTGGGCTTTATAGTTTTAAGTTTGGAAAATAATATTTTAAAAGTAAAAATACCTTTTTATCGCTTAAAAGATATAAGCAGACCCATTGACTTAATTGAAGAATTAGCCAGAATTGAAGGTTTAAATGAGATTGAGCCAATTCCTCTACCGGGAGCCGAAAAATTATTAACTTTTGAGCCTTATAATAATTTACAAATTTTAAAAAATGAAATTGTGAAAGCCGGTTTTTATGAAAATATTTCGAGTAGCTTTACCGAAAAAGGCAAAGCAATTTTTACCAATCCGCTTTTAGCTAACTTAGAAGCCGAAAATAAACAAATTGAAATGAAAAATCCCCTTTCCAAAGAAAATTCGGCTCTTCGTTTATCTTTGATTCCTAATTTGTTAAAGGCTTTGGCTCTCAATAATCGCCGGGATAAAAACTTTGTACGCCTTTTTGAAATTGGTAAAGCTTATAAAAAAGCGGATAAATTAGATTTGACTAATCTTAAAGATCAGGCGGCGAGCGAAATTGACTTATTGGGCTTATTGGTAAGTGCTAAGGGGAAAGATTTGAATTGGCAAAATAAAGAAAATACTCAAATTGATTTTTATAGTTTAAAAGGTTTAATTGAATCTTTGTGTGAGGGAAGAGGACAAATAAAATTTGGCGAAATTGATTTAACTAATAAAGAGCAAAATTATTTGCATCCCTGTATTTGTGGGTATATTGAGCTGAATAAAAGGCAAATTGGTTTTATAGCTAAAATACATCCAAGCCTAGCCAATGAACTTGAAATAGCTGAAAATACTTTTGTGGCCGAATTATTTTTGGAAAATTTACTAAAAGAGAAAAAAATTAAAATAAAAGCTTTAAACGATAATCAAATTATTCACCGAGATTTTACAATTGATTTGGCCGAAGAAAATGATTATCAGCACGGAAAAGTGGAAAATATTATAAATAAATTAAAATTAAAATATATGCAAAATCTTCATTTACTCAGTTTATACAAAAATAATAATTCTCAAAATAATTCCAGCCAGCAAGCTTCCATTTCTTATCGTTTGTCTTTTCAGGCTGAGGCAGAAACTGGCCAAAATTTATTAAGCGAAGAAATTAATCAACAAATTGACCTGGTCAAAAATCAATTGCAAGGCCAGCTCCAAGGAGTTTCTTTTCGAAATATTTAAACAATTATTATGCAAAAACCAAATTGCGATATTTTAATTATTGGCTCCGGAGCGGCTGGTTTAATTTCCGCTTTAGCTTTAGCCGAAAAAGATTTTAATATTTTAGTTATTACCAAAGACGCTGTAACTGAATCTAGCAGTGCTTATGCCCAAGGTGGAATTGCAGTGCCTTTATTGCCCTCTGATAGCCCAGAAAAACATATAGAAGATACTTTAAAAGTTGGGCTTGGTTTGTGTGAGCCAGAAGCAGTAGAGTTTTTTATTAAGAAAATTAATATTTGCATTCAGAAATTAAGTGTTTGGGGAGTGCCTTTTAATGGCTATCAAAATGGCAAAGTAAAAGAAGAATTTTTGGGGCATGAAGCAGCTCATTCCGTGCGAAGAATTTTAAAAGTGGGCAGTGATTTATCCGGGCGAATGCTGATGAAAACCTTGTGGGAAAAAGCTTGCAGGCATCCCAAAATTTCAATTAGTCAGGGTACTTTTTTGATTGAATTATTAAAAGACTTATCTAATGGGGCTATTCAAGGTGGAATTTTTCAGGATATAAATAATTCAATTTTCCCAATTTATGCGTCTGCTACCATTTTAGCGACGGGGGGTTTGAGTAGTTTATATCTCAAGTCAACCAATCCGATGGTTTCCGTTGGAGATGGTATTGCTTGTGCTTATAGGGCAGGAGCTATTATCCGTGATTTGGAATTTGTACAATTTCATCCGACCGCTTTAAATTATAAACAGCATTTTTTATTATCAGAAGCTTTAAGAGGAGAAGGAGCCATTTTATTAAATGCTTTGAATGAACGATTTATGCAAAAATATGCCCCCAAAAGTTTGGAATTAGCAGCTAGATCAGTGGTTAGCCAAGCAGTTTGGCAAGAAATACAAGAAACCGGCCAAGTTTATTTGGATATTAGGCATTTAGGTTTAGAAAAAATCAAAAAGACTTTCAGCGGAATTTATGATTTTTGTAAAAGTGTTGGTTTTGACTTAAGTACAGATTTAATCCCGATTACGCCAGCGGCTCATTATACGATTGGAGGAATTAAAACTGATTTAAACGGAAAAACTAATTTGCTTAATTTATGGGCCATCGGGGAAGTAGCTAGTACTGGCTTGCACGGAGCTGATCGCTTGGCTTCTAATTCTTTGCTAGAATGCATTGTCAGTGGCTTTCAATCAGCTGAAAATATTGCTTCAGAAATTAATTTATCCAGAGGCTTTTTGGATCAAGACCTAAACTTACCGCTTGAAAACGAAAATAAAATTGACTTAATTTATTCTAAGCAACAAAGCTATGAGCTAAAAACAAAAATGTGGGAATTAGCTTCTTTTAACCGGACTGAAGAGGGGTTAAATAATTTATTAAATTATATTGTTTCACTCGAAAAAGATTTATTAAATTTATCTTTTAATCCATTTTTCAATCAAATGCGTAATCAGGTTTTGTCCAGCAAATTATTGGTTCAGTCAGCTCTGCAAAGGCCATATTCATTAGGTAGCCATCAAATGACTGAAAAATTATTGCCAAATCCGCCTCACCCAGCAGCCCAAAAGTTGAACCATACAATTTTACGCTTTTAATGAAACTGGCAGCTTATCACATTTAGTTTCTTTGGCAAACATGGTAGCCAAGCTGATAATCAAATAAGAAATTGCAAAGAAAGCGGAAGCTAGGTGATAGCCTTTAAATAAAATTCCTAAACTTCCGAATGAAAGAACGGCTAAAACTGTTGCAATACGACCAGCATTAAGGCATATTCCAGTGGCGGTCGCTCTGATTCGGGTGATAAAACATTCAGGCAAATATATATAAAGTGAAGACTGAATTAGGCCAATAAAATAACCTAAAAGACCACATTCCCAATAAATTTTTTCTGAAAAGCTTGGATTGCTTAAAAATAAAATTTGCGAAGCCACAAAACAGCTCCCAGAACTGAAAATAATAATTGGCTTTCGTCCAAATCTCTGAACCAAAAATCCAGCCGAACAACAACCTATAATCGCAAAACTACCTAAATAAATTAAAGAAAGACTTCTTTCCGTTTGGCTTTGATCATTTTGCACTAAAACTTGTATCCAAGTTGGTATCCAAGATAAAGAAGCCCAATAACCAATTAGAAGACCACCAAAAAGCAAAACTCCTAAAAGCAAATTAAAAGTGTTTTCTCTTAAGCCTAAAATCTTCATAATTGAATGTTCTTCTTTTCCTTGCAAAAGAGCAGATTGATCTTCGATCCATTTTTCAGATTCTTTTAAGGCCATACGCAAAACAATTACTAAAAAAGCTGGTAAAGCCCCAATTAAAAAGCAAGTCCGCCAATCAGCCAAAAAATAATTAATGCCTCCAGCCAATAAAACCCCCGCCTGATAAGAACTAATTAAAATACCAATGGCAATTGCTCTACTTTTGGAAGGCCACACTTCCGCCAAAAAGGTAGTTATACTAACGAGTTCTCCGCCAATACCCAAACCCGTTAAAAACCGACAAATTGCCAAATGCTCCCAAGTCTGAGCGAAAGAAGCCAAACCAGTAAATATTGCATAAAACAAAATTGATAAAATCATAGACTTAATTCGTCCTAATTTATCGGCCACAATCCCCAAGGAAAACCCACCAATAGCCCAGCCCAATAAAAAAACTGCTTGCAGCCAAGAACCAATTAAACTCATTCTTTGCGGATCATCTTTTCCAACTAAATCTTTTAAAGCAGAAGGCAAAGCGGCCGACATTAAAGTTGAATCTAAGCCGTCAAAAATGCCTCCTAGCCAACAACAAATAAATACCAAGCAATGATAATGAGTAATACCTTCAATGAAATCTTTAAAATAACTTTTCACCTTATTAGTCCTGAACTATTTTCTTTTATAAACTCTAATACATTTTTTCATTCAACTTTTAAAATATTATAAAAAGTATCTCTCTTGGCAGCTTCAAAGCCAGCTTTATTAATTTGATAAGTTAATTCATCCGCATTAGACTTGCTGTTAATTGTGCCAGCCGCCGAAACTACATTTTCTTCCAACATTGTTCCGCCAAAATCATTAGCTCCGTAAAATAAAGCAATTTGGCCGATACCAAAGCCCTGCGTAACCCAAGAAGCCTGTATATTATCAAAATTATCTAAAAATATCCGTGAAATAGCTTGCGTGCGTAAATAGTCTAAACCATCCCCCGTACCCTCTCCTTCTTGCAAGCGAATATCTTGGGATAAAGGAGTATTACCACTCTGAAAAGACCAACTTATAAAAGCCCTAAAACCTTGGGTTTCATCCTGCAAATCTCTTAAACGGCTCATATGTTCGATTCTTTCTGCAAAGCTTTCAACGTGGCCAAACATCATGGTTGCCGAACCTTTAATGCCCTTTTGATGAGCGGCTTTCATAATATTTAGCCAGTCTTCGGATGAGGTTTTTAAAGGACTTAATATATCTCTTACTCTTTTAACCAAAATTTCGGCTCCTCCTCCGGGTAATGATTCCCACCCAGCTTTAATTAAACGGTTTAAAGTTTCGTCTAGGCTAATTTCACTAACTTTCATAATATGGTCAATTTCGGACGGTGAAAGAGCGTGTAAAGTAATTTGTGGAAATTCAGCTTTTATATAAGTAAATAATTCTTCATAATATTCGATTTTCAAATCTGGATGATGTCCACCTTGCAATAAAACTTGTGTTCCACCTTGGTCAATTAATTCTTGAATTTTTTCTTTGATAATTTCATAATTTAAAACATAAATACGTTTATCGCCTGGCCAATGAGCGAAAGCACAAAAACGACAAGCAGCGGTGCAAGCATTTGTATAATTTATATTGCGGTCAATGATAAAAGTTACTTGTTTTGAATTATGTTTTTTGCATCTAATTTGGTGAGCAACTTGTCCTAAATCTTGCAAGCTGGCTTCCTTAAATAAAATTAAAGCTTCTTCCGAATTAATCCGCTTGGAGTCAAGGGCTTTATTTAAAATTTTTTCAACTGAGGAAGATAAAAGACTAAGGAAAACCATAAAATATATTCAATTATTCAGCTTATCGTTTAATTTT
>JAAFJH010000051.1 GCA_013298875.1 Synechococcales cyanobacterium bin2.concoct.b11b12b14.033 | reverse complement strand
GCATTGATAATATTATTTTTGTTTCAATTGTTGCGGATAAATTACCAATAGAACAAAAAAATAAAGCTCGTATATTAGGCTTAAGCTTAGCCGTAGTAGCTCGTTTACTACTTTTATTTTGTATTAGCTGGTTAATGGGTTTGACGGCACCGCTTTTCACAATTGATCCGTTAAATTTACACCTTTCTGGAAAAGATTTGATTTTACTGGCGGGAGGATTATTTTTAATTTGGAAAAGTAGCAAAGAAATTTTTGATAAAATAGAAGGCCATCCAGAAAGCTTAGGAGCCAATGATTTAGAAGATAATAAACCTAAAAAATCAATAACTTTTCAGTCAGTTATAATTCAAATCCTTATCATTGATACTATTTTTTCAATTGATTCGATTATTACAGCAGTTGGTATGGTTGATCATTTAATTATTATGATTTTAGCCATACTTATTTCTTCGGCATTAATGGTAGCTTTAGCCTTACCAATCGGTAACTTTATTGATAAACATCCATCTATTAAAATTTTAGCGTTAAGCTTTTTAATTATGATTGGTACTATGTTAGTCGCTGATGCTTTTGGCAAGCACATACCTAAAGGTTATATTTATTTCTCCTTAGTTTATGCTTTAGCAATTGAATTTATAAACCTTAAGCTAAAAGACTCTAAGAAAAAATAAAGAGCGTTTTCTAACTCTTAATCTATGTCTATTTGATGAAAATATTTACGAAGAACCAAATTCACTTAAAAAATACAATTTAACGTGAGTTCGACGGATAAAAAACAGAAAAAGAGCTTCAGGAAAGAACTTTAAAAGTCATGATAGTCTTTATCTTTAATTCAAATTTTCACTGACCTCACCCCCAGCCCATCTTCGAACTCAGAGATGGGAGTTTTGCGTTACTGTGTTCCCCTTCTTTGCATGCGGGGAAGGGGCTAGGGGATGGGGTTTTTAGACTTTCCGTTCATCGAACTCACGTTAATTTAATAAGGACAGAGGGGCTTTTAAATAGAAAATTTTAAATTATTTCCGATTATTTTACAGCCATTGCCAAAGCTTTATATTCAATTTTCTCGTCTGTAAGAGCTTTTTGAAAGGTTGGACGATTAATAACTTCTTTAATCATTCTCTTAACATTTCCCCCTAATTCAACAGGTTTGCCCAAATAACTAGCCCAATTGGCAATGACAGTTAATAAAATATCTGCTGCTGTAATTTGATCACCGCAAATATATTTTGTTTTACCGAGCTGCTCGTCCACCTCGGCCCAAAGTTTATCAATTTGCTCTACAATAGCTGTAATTGCTTCTTCTTTACTAGCTTCGTCTTTAATAATTCTGTTAATAAAAAATGCCTTTGCGTAAGTTGGGTGCATAGTGGCATTGGCAAACATTAACCATTCCATCGCATTAGCACGTTCTTGAGCTAACTTAGGAAGCATAGGGCTATTATGTTTATCAAGCAAATAGCTAATAATGGCACCACCTTCACGCAATATCAGTTCGTCGTCAACCAAAACGGGTACTTGTCCCCTAGGATTAACTTTCAAAAATTCGCTGCTACGTGGTTGCCCTTGTGGAACGCTGACATTTTCTAATTTGACTTCTTGGTTAAGCTCATTTAATAAAACGTGAACGGCTAATGAACAGGCTCCAGGCATATAATAAAGTGTGTACATATTTGTCTTCGATTGTTAGTTTTTCTTATTTAAATTTACAACTAAAAACATTTTTTGTTTTATTTTTTTAATATTTTGGGCTCATAAGGCAAGTTAATTGATAAATTGGTAACAAAAGAATGTCTGATTAAATTAGAATTTATTCCAAAATTGACAAAAGAAGCTTGATAACCGCCTTCTAAATTTACATATTTATTAAGTTTGCGTCCTAAGCCAATAAATATTCGATCCTCCGAAAAGCCCGCCCGCCGATTAGGAGAGCTGCTGGTTAAATTGAGTAATAATTCATTGTTAGAGGCAATATACCATTTTTTATTTTTACCTATTGGATAAGTGGCTCTATTCCTTAACCGAAGCCGAAAAGCGGGTTGTTTTTCCCTTTTCAGAAATCTATCTTCTAGCCTGATCCTATGATTAACTTGTAATTTCTTTATTTTTTGGTCATAAGTTATTTGCTGCCAAGCTCTTTGCTCTATTAACTGATCCACAGAGTCAAATGAATAATGTTGATCATAACCAAGCCATAAATTCAAATTTTTACGAGGTGTATAAATTAAAGCTCCTCTAAAGACCCAAGGAGTTAATTCTTTAATATTTTGAGTGATCGTTGGCTGCCAATAACCGTAAACAGATAATTTATCTTTATATAAAGGTGCTTGTACTGAAACAGTTGGCCATAAAGTTAATTCTTTATCAAAATCCTTAGCTTCTGAAGGTAAAGTAAAAAATAAGAAAGATAAAAACAACAAATAAACTTTAAGTATATTTAAAGACATTGTAAAAATTAATAATAATGTTCAGATTAATTCAACCTGCCAATTTATATTTTTTCCAGCCCAAAAAGGCACTAATTCGTCTTTAAGAAAGTTAATTTTAAATGAATCGGGTATTTGATTAGGTATATTAACTAACTTTATAGATTTATTTAAAGGTTTTAATTGATAAAAGTTTTGCCCAAAGCGGCTAGTAAAGTTTTCTAATTGTTCAAGACAATTTAATTTATCAAAAATTTCTGCTAAATATGGCATCAAATGAGAGCTGGAAAAAACTCCCGCACAAGCACAAGCATTTTCTTTTAAGCTCTTTAAATGCGGAGCACTATCGGAGCCTAAAAAAAACTTTGAATTATTTTCTTTAATAACTTCTCTTAAAGCTTGACGGTCAACTGGATATTTAGCTACTGGTTTACAATAATTATGGTTTTGTCCTGCCCAATCATCAACCGTTAATTCCAAATGATGTGGCGTAATAGTTGCTGCGACAGTTATCCCAAGTCTTTTAATTAATTCGACAGCCGCTTTGCTAGTTATATGCTCCAGCACGATACGTAATTTCGGAAAGTTTTGATGAATACGTTCCAAGTTAGGTAGAAAATACTCTTCCGCATTCATGATGCAAATATTTTGGGCTTCATTACTAGGCATTTCCCCGTGAATATTTAAAACTAAATTGTATTTTTCCATTTCGGCAAAGATTGGATAATAAATCTCATAATTTTCAAGGCCGCTTTCGCTATTAGTGGTAACTCCTTTTGGATAACTTTTAATACCAATTATTCCGTTTTCAGCCGCTTTTTGTATTTCTGCCACCGTTAAGTTTGGGTTCAAATACAAAGTCATTAAATATTCAAGTTCGGGTTCAGCTAATTGCAATTGTTTTTTATAAATTAGAGCTTGTTCCGTATTTTTAATATAAGGTTTCAAATTTGGCATTACAAGTACTCGCCCAGCACCACCAGCTTTTGCCAAAGGAGCAATAAATTTCAATAACTCTCCATCTCTCAAATGAATATGCAAGTCTTCGGCGGCTGGTAAAACAATAGTTTTCATTTTTATTTTAAACTTTCAATTTCCTTTTTGGATAAACCAGTATATTTTATAATTTTCTCAATTGCTTCGCCATCCTTCAACATATTTTTAGCTATTCCTAATTATTTTCTTTTATAAGCTGTTTTCAATTCAAAATTTCATTTTCCTTTTAAGTTAAATTTACTATTCAAAAAGTCAATTAATACCTCTTTATTGGCTTCTTCTCCAAATATTTTTTTATAGCCAAAATCAGTCAGTAAATCAATATATTTATCAGGCATTTTATTTATTTTTGAGTATTTGAATTTTATCATTAGTTGCCTGAAGGACGTAAATTGGCCAAAACAAGAATGACTTTTTAATTAAACTATCTTTTTGAATTAGTTAAGTAAATTATCATTAGCTCTCTTGCAAAGTTATTTCTCCAAAACTCCAGAAGTCGCCTGTCCATGTGCTTCCGCATTCACAATAGCTGCACCACCAGCTTGAAACGATTCAAATAAGATTGTAGTATGAGCTTAGCGGCTACTTGGTCTTCTAATTCTTTAACTTTGGCTGAATTATAACCTTGTTCTCTTAGTATTTCCCGGGCTTCCCAGCTGGTTAAACGTTCATCTTCAAAATAAATTGGTAAATTAAATTCAGTTTTTAAATTTTCGGCAAAGTTTCTAATTTTTTCTTCGGATTCGCCACTTTTACTTTTCGGCAACCCAATTACTAAGCCAACCAAATCACTATTTTCTTTAATAATTTTTTTTAATTGTGCGTTTAAATCATTTGTAAAAACTGTTTTTAAGTCTCTGGCAAAAAGCCCCATTGAATCAGTAATAGCAATGCCAGTTTTTTTGCTACCAAGGTCTAGACCAATATAACGGGGCATTTTAATTTTTAAAAATTAATTATAAATCAATCCTTTTTAGTATATCAGTTGCAAACTCAATAGAGCCGGAGATATCAAAACTCTGTCAGAATTAACTCAATTTGTGCTTTTAATATAGGTAATTCATTCTCTATAACTTGTTGAACTAAAAAAAAATCAATCTCAAAATATTGGTGAATTAGAACATTTCTAAAGTTGATCGGATCTGACCATTTGATTTGACTATGCTTATCTTTGAATTCCTGAGTCAATGAGCGACAAGCTTCCCCAATAATTTCTAAAAAATGCACTAAGCCAGCTTGCATTAATTCATCTCTTTCAAAATGCTCTCTGATATAGTACTTCTCAATTTTGTTGATTGATTCCAAAATATCTTTTAACCTTTCTGAATCTGCTCTTTTCATAATGTTTTAGCCTCTCTAAGCACAGATTCTTTGATTCGTTTTTTTAATCCATTGACAGTTACAATATCAACTTTTATTCCTAAAAAACTTTCTAGCTCATTAATTAGTCCAACAGGAAACCAAGGGCTTAAGTTCCCACCTAAATCCACTAACAAATCCAAATCACTATTTTCATCAGCCTCACCTCTCGACACTGAACCAAAAACTCTAACATTTAATGCTCCGTGCCTATAGGCAATTTCAAGGATTTTTTCCTTCTCTGATTTAAGCTTTTCGTAAATATTATTCATATATAGTGTGGAGTGAGAAGAGCGAATTTACATTTTCAAAATTTCTCTGTTCACACTTAAACCAAAATGTAGGTTTCATGTCAGGAGCGTGAGCAAATATAGCTAATCTGCCACACTTCAGACACTCATAAACTTGAGGAAATTCATAAAAAAGATTATATACTTTTCTTTCAAATGCTTGATCAGAGATAGTTTCCTTTCGTGCCACAACCAAATCTTCAATTAGCTTCTCAAGCATAGATTCTCGTATAAGTTTGAAGCCTTGTGAATTAGGGATTGGCGATAAATTAATACTTTCATCGCACAAACAAGTAAGCTTGGGCATTTTAGTTTTTCAACGTTTTAATTATAAGTTAAGCCTTTTTCTTTCATACGTTTAATTGCTTCTTCAATTCTCTCTTTAGATGCACTTAAAGCAATTCTGAAATAACCTTCACCATATTCACCATAACCAATACCAGGCGGCACTACAATGCCCGCTTTTTCAAGCATATCAGTCGCAAATTCAATAGAAGATTTGTACTTAAGAGGAATTCGCTGCCAAATATATAAAGTTCCTTCACTCGGCTTATTAATTGGCCAACCTAAAGATTTAAGGCCTGCTTCCGCTACTTTAGCTCTTTCGCTGTAAAGTTCACGCATGGCTTTTAAATGGCTTTGATCGCTGTTTAAACCAACTATACAAGCTTTCTGAATGGCCTTGAAAACTCCTGAGTCAATATTAGTTTTAACCGTGGCCAAAGCTTTAATCGCATCTGCATTTCCAACCGCAAAGCCCGCTCTCCAACCAGTCATATTATAACCTTTACTCATTGAGAAAAATTCAATTGCAATGTCTTTGGCTCCAGGTACGCTAAAAATACTAAGTGGCAAATTATTCTCATCAAAGGAATTTTCAGAATAAGCATTATCGTGGCAAATTAAAATATTATATTTTTTACCAAAAGCAATAACTTTTTCAAAAAACTCTTTGGTTGCAAAAGCTCCAGTCGGATTATTTGGATAATTTAAAAATAAAATTTTTGCTTTTTGGGCAATTTCTTCCGGAATCGCATCTAAATCAATTAAAAAATTATTCTCAGCTTTTAAAGGCATTAAGTGAGAATGTCCGCCGCATAAAATAGTTGAAGTTTTATAAACTGGATAGCCGGGGCTTGGAATTAAAGCATAATCACCTTGATCAACCGTGGCTAAAAACATATTATGAATGGCTTCTTTCATGCCAATAGTACCCAAACATTCCAGTTCAGCATCAAAAGCAGGTAAGTTAAATCTTTTAGCAAACCAATTAACCGCAGCTTGACGAAACTCGGGTGTACCAGCATATGGAGGATAATTATGAGTGCCAGCATCGTCAATTGCTTCATGCATAGCCTTAACAATAAAATCTGGAGTAGGCTTGTCTGGATCACCAATTCCCAAATTTATAATGTCTACGCCTTTGGCAATGGCTGCTAAACGTTTTTTATCAATTTCAGCAAATAAATATGGCGGAATACTATCTAATCTTTTGGCGGCAAATTTATTTTTAGCTTGGGTCATTGTCATATAAAAATTTATTTATTATTTAAGTTAATTAAGAGGCAATTTTACACATTATTTTCGGATTATCGTTTGCTTATTTCAAGGTAATTTAAGTCTTTTTCGCCTAAGTAATGAGCTTGTGGACGAATTAAACGATTATTAGCGTGTTGTTCAATAATATGAGCACACCAGCCAGCCATCCGAGACATAGCAAAAATTGGGGTGAATAACTGTGTATCAATGCCCAAAACATGATAAGTCGAAGCAGAATAAAAATCGACATTCGGGTAAATTGGTTTTTTCTTTTCTTCTGCTCTTTTGACAACTATTTGCGAAATGGCTTCTGAAATTTCAAACCATTTTGTATTTTTATTTCTAATGCCTAATTCACGTGAACATTCTCTTAAAATAGTGGCTCGAGGGTCTTCACAATTACGGTAAACACGATGTCCGAAGCCCGGTATTTTCTTGCCTTCTTCAAACATTTTATTAATATAACCGTCTACATTATCCAAAGAGTTAACTTTGAGCAATAATTCCATAACTTCTTGATTTGCTCCACCATGCAAAGGCCCTTTTAAAGCACCAATGGCGGAAGTTACTGCTGAATGCATATCGGATAAAGTGGCCGCTGTTACACGAGCTGTAAAAGTGGAAGCATTAAAACAATGATCAGCATGCAAAATTAAACAAATATCAAAAACTTTTTGGGCATATTCGTCCGCTTCTTCGCCAGTTAGCATATACAAAAAATTAGCGGCTAAACTGCTACTTGGATCTTTTTTGGCTTCAATGGGTTTAAGTTTATGACGCAGACGATGATAGGCAGCAATAATAATCGGAGCTTGAGCAATTAAACGAATAGCTTTATTGAAGTTAGCCTCCGGTGTATTGGAATCAACTTCGGGGTCATATTGGCTTAAAGTAGAAATGATAGTCCTAAACATATCCATCGGGGAAGTTTTTACCGGAACTAAAGCCAATATATCTAAAATTTGAGTTGGAATTTGGCGAGCTTCAATCAAAGCTTTTTTGAAAGCCGAAAGTTCATCAGGCGTAGGCAAATAACCTTTAATTAGCAAATAAGCAGTCTCTTCAAAAGATGAATATTTGACTAAATCGGCCACATTATAACCCCGATAGGAGAGGCGGCGATTATCACCATCAATTAAACAAATTTTGCTTTCGCCAGCAATTACTCCGTCTAATCCAGCTTTAAATTCTTCAGTTTGAGCTTGTGTCATTATTTATTATTTATTTTTGACCATAATTAAGAAAAAATATATCAATAAATTAATACTTATGCCAAATTAAATTTACTGTCTCATTCAGCTTTTTCAATTATATTAATTAAGTCTTTGGCAGTCTTGTCTCTTTCAGTAATTAAACGCGGAATTAAATAACGATTATTTTTTTTATTAGAAATTTCAAAAAAGTGATTATTGTATAAATAAGCAGCCGCATAATATAAAGCAGCATATTCATTGACTTTTTCATTCTGAGAGCCATAAGGATAAGCCATTTGACTCGCTACTTTTTTATTTTTGAGGCATTGCCTGAGTATAAGCTGTGATTTCCCAAGTTCAAAAGGTAATTCCGCCACTTTTATTTTAGCCAAATCACGATGAGTTAAAGCATGCGACTGAATATCAAAAAAACCTTTTTCCAAACCTTCTTTAAGCTGGTCGCAATCAATATACTTTAAATCTCCGTCTTCAATTCCCATGAGAGCTGGATTTATAAAAAGAATAACTTTAATTTGTTTATTATATTTATCGTTTAAAGACTGAATTAAAGGTAAAAGATTAGAATATAAACCTTCATAGCCATCATCAAAAGTTAGCATAATTGGTTTGCGATTATTTTTTTCAATTGGAATTGAAAGGTCTTGTAAATAAAAATAATGAAAAAACTCATCTGCGGTTAAAAACCAATAGTCTTTCTTAATTAAATAAGTTAAAAATTCAGCTAATTTGTCTTTATCATAATCAATCTCAAATGAGCGTCTGAAAGGTGGATTTTGTAGAGGATTATTTTTATCGATAATATCATGAAAACCTAAAATGGGAATCTGGGAGAGCGGAAGACCTGGCTTTTGTATTATTTTTGTTTTTTTCATTTGAAAAGATGGTTCACTTTGAATAGCTAAAACTGAATTTAAAGTAAAAAAATCAATTGATAAAGTGAAAACGGCTAAGCAAGCAATATTAAGCAAAACAAACCTGGGCATTTTTTATAGTTAAATTAATTAAAAATCAAACAAAATTATTACTTAAATTTCTTAATAATACGAACCTAATTTTTGTCTAATATAAAGTTAAATCAAATAATTCAATATTCATGGATTTCACGTTAATTAAATAAAAAACTGGCTCCTTTAAAATATTTATAAGTTTACTCAAACAAAAGATTTATGAATGCAATAAACCCCGTAGCACCATATTCAGTTACTAATAGTCACCCTAAATTTTCACCTCCTCAAAGTGTAGATGACTTAGCTAAAATACCACTGCAGCCTTTAGACAAAAACTTTATAATAACTTCCGCACAAAATCCAAATAATCCTAATACTGGGTGGGTAAAAGGATTTTATGTTTCTAATTCTGGAGCTAATTTAGACGCATCTGTCCAAGAAGCCAGAGACTATGTTAAAGCAAATTATCCTACTTTAGACCCTAACCAAGTTTTTGTTTCATCTCCGAGCCAAATACCCGGAGAATCGACCGTCTTGGCACCCCGACAAGTACTCATTACAGGATCAGATGGGAAAATTTCACAAATTGGAAGGATACAAGATACTGTTTCTGCAGGCAGATTCCAACCACCAAGTATCGAGGAAAAAAGTATATTCCAAAAAACGGGGCTTAGTAATTTACATCCTGAACTCGCCAATTATAATCCATTTACGGATAAAAATATTCCCCCTAATTCTAATATTCAGTCGTCTTCTCCTCAACCAGCTATTGAAAATAAATCTGGTAAAGAAGATGGAGATAAAGTTGAAAAGAAATCTGACAAAGAAGGTGGTGATACAGATAATGACAAAGCCGACTCTGAGAGAGTATCAACAACCCACCGAAAATCTTCAATAAAGCCACTTGGTTGGGGTGAATCACTTGATAAAAAAGCCTAAATTTCAACCTGAGACTTAGGTTCCATTTTTATTTATAAAACTCTCATTTAATAATACGGATTTTATTTTTTTGATTATTTAAGAGGGGGTTTATAATTAAGTTATTCTCCGGATATTAATTATTTAATTTATTTAAAAATGAATAAATACCAGCTAGTAAAAGGCGGGAAGATCGGGCAATGAATTTTATTTTTGAGAAAGAATTTTCACCTATTTACTCATAATTCAAATTCAGAATGCTCTCACTTTTTATTTAACCTAAGTGCAATATAAAATGCAAAATTCCAAGCTGCCAGACCTACAAAAAGAAATTGAAGATTTAAAAGACAAGTTAAATTATTGGAATAAACTTTATTATGAAGAAAGCCAGCCAGCTGTATCGGATGAAGTATATGATGCTCATTATAAGCGTTTATTAGAATTAGAAGCAAATTATTATCCAGCATTTAAAGATTCAGATAGCCCTACACAGAAAGCCGGCAGCTTAGAACTTGAACCTAAGTTAAAAAAATATGCTCATTCAAAGCCAATGCTCAGTTTGGAGAACGCTTTTGGTAAACCGGAATTAGAAATATGGCTAAAACGTATAGAAGCTTTGGATGATGAATTTGTCGGGGAATTGAAAATTGACGGTTTGTCAGTCAGTATTTATTATGAAAATGGTGAATTTAAAAGGGCTTTAACTCGGGGAAATGGCTTAATTGGTGAGGATATTAGCGAAAATGTTAAAACTATTAAAACTTTACCTTTAGAAATACCGTTTAAGTCTAAACTTGAAGTGCGTGGTGAAATCTTTATGACTTATTCAAGCTTTGAAAAATTAGAAGGTTTTGCAAATCCTCGCAATGCAGCCGCTGGTTCAATTAAATTATTGAATTCTCAAATTTGTGCAGAAAGAAATTTAAGTATTTTTGTTTATGAATTAATTAGCTCTGAGTCTTTGCCCCAACATTTTGATAATTTGCAGCAGCTTAGTGCATTGGGCTTTCCCGTCAATCCAAACCATAAACTATTAAAAGGAATTGACGAATTACAAGAATTTTGTAATAACTGGGAAAACAAAAGAAAAACCTTAGATTACCCAACTGACGGTATTGTTTTTAAATTAAATTCGGTTTTCAAACAACAAGAATTAGGAACAACTTCTAAATATCCACGTTGGGCAATTGCTTATAAATTTGCGGCTGAAATGGCTGAAACCCAAATTAGCAATATATTAATTGAAGTTGGCCGGATAGGAGCTATTACACCAGTGGCTGAGGTTTTGCCCGTTCAATTAGCAGGTACCACCGTTTCAAGGGCTTCTTTGCATAATGCTGATTATATTAGCAGCTTAGATATTCGGCTTACAGACTTTGTTTTAATTCGAAAAGCAGGAGAAATAATACCTGAAATAGTTAAAGTAGTAAATGAAAAGCGTAATTTAAATAGTCAAGCTTTTGTCTTTCCCACTCATTGTCCTAGCTGTGAAAGTGAATTGCAAATAAAAGATTCAGAGGTGGCTATTCGCTGCCCAAATACTAAAGCCTGTCCTGGCCAAATACAACGAAGAATTGAGTATTGGTCTAGCAAAAGTGCTATAGAAATAAAAGGCTTGGGAGAGGCAATTATAAAGCAATTACTAGAGCAAAAATTAATTAGTAATATTCCGGATTTGTATAAATTGAAAAAAGAAGATTTACTAAAATTGGAAGGCTTTAAAGATAAATCAGTACACAATTTATTAAAAGCCATTGAAGATAGCAAAAATTGTACTTTAGACAGATTAATTAATGCTTTGGGAATTCGTTATATTGGGGCAATATCCGCCAAACTTTTAAGCCAAAATTTTAATTCTTTAGCAGAAATAGCAAATGCTTCCCTGGATCAATTAAAAAATATTCATGGAATTGGGGAAATAATGGCTCAGGAAATTTATCAATTTTTTGCCGAAAGTGAAAATACTCAACTAATCAAAGACTTAGAAGAAATTGGTATTCAAGCTAATAATAAAAATCAAATATCTTCTGAAAACCAGGTTTTGCGGGGTAAAAGCTTCGTTATAACTGGAACATTTGAAAAACCTCGTGCTGAAATAGAAGAGAGCATAGCTTCACTCGGTGGGAAAATTTTAAATTCAATTTCTCGGAAAACAAATTACTTACTTTGCGGGGAAAATGCTGGCTCCAAATTAGAAAAAGCTCAAACCTTAAATATTCAAATTCTAAGCTTAAGTGATTTGGAGATTTTGATTAATGCTTAAACGCGTTCACTTTCTTTTTGTTGGTTATTAGTTAAGCTGGCTGTATTTTCTCCTGCTGATGGGCTATTTATATAACCGATAATATAGGCCATTAATTTAAAATTACTTTTGTCTTCAATATAATCTTTATATTTTTTATAAAATTGATCATTAAATCTAATTGAAAGACACATAATTGGCGGAGAAAATAAGAAATATTCAATATCTTGGTTTATGCACCGATAGCCTTCATTAGCATTGCTTCTTAATAAAGCTTCCGGAACTGGTAAGAAAATTTTCATATCTAAAGCCCAAGAAAAAGCTGGCAAAACTAAGTCAATTCCTTTAGCTGTTTCATTATTATTTCCCTGCACCAGAAGGCTCATTGGGCCTAATAAGCGTGGCTCTACATTTTTAAATTGAACTTGATTATTCATAATAGCTAATATTTCCCCTTAAGAGAATTCTTACCTTAATTTAGCTATACTTACTCACAAAATAAGTTAATTGGCTTAGTATTAATTTTCATAAACATATTCATCTGCTGCATATTCTTCATAATAATATTCTGGCTCTTCATGCTGGTCATAATCAGAAGTACAACGTCTAATTGGTAAATTTTGATAATAATTATCTTGTACCGGTTGTTGTCCAATACCATTATCACATCTACTAATAATTCTACGCTCTGGCCTTAGATTTGTTTTTGGTTGCATTTGAATATGAGAATGATTATATTCTGGAGCCGGAGATGATGCTTTGGGCGGAACAATACTAATATAATTTGGTATTATTTTCTGTTTGGGTTTAATAATTTGTTTTTGAGAATTAGAATTATTTTTAGCTAAATTACCAGCACTTGAATTATTAGAAGTATTTAAATTATTAGCTTTAGTTTTGGAGTTTGAATTAGTTGGTTGGGCTTGGGCAAGATTTTTTTGATTTATATTCTTGGTATTGTTTTGATTTACTTCTGCCGAGGTAGAGACTATTGAATTTGTATTATTTTGCTTTAGATTTACACTACTATTTTTGTCTTTTGACATTTGATTATTAGTCGCAGTAGGCGAAGTTTTTTGCTTTGTATTATTTTGTCTTACATTTACACTACTATTTTTGTCTTTTGACATTTGATTATTAGTCGCAGTAGGCGAAGTTTTTTGCTTTGTATTATTATTTGCTTCTGGCGAAGTAGAACCTGCTAAGTTTGTATTATTTTGGCTTACATTACTATTTTTTTCTTTTGGTATTTCAGCTTTTGCAATGGGTTTAAGAGGCGGTATTTGATCGATATTATTATTAGCAATTGTATTATTATCCATCGTATTAGCAACAGGCACTTCAGGAGAACTTAAATATGAAAGCTCCGCATCTAAAGATTTTATTCTTTCACTTAATTGATCTAGCCAAGCATTTAAATATTTGGGTCCATCTTCAATTGCACAAGAAGCACTATAATCATCCATATTAATATTAGAAGAATCTCTGTCCAAGTGAGCTTCGGAAAAGGCATAAATATCAGATTCAGCTTTTGATAAATCATTAACTTTATTCTTCAAAAATTCGGCTTCTTTAGCTTTATTAGTCAAAGTAGAAGCATTTAAAGTATCTAATTTGTTTTCCGCTAAACCAACTACTCGGTCTAAATTATTAACTGACTCGCTAATATATTTTTGAGCTTCACTTAATTTGCAAACTTCCGGTTTGTTAGCTTCGTCAACAGTATTATTGGTAGCTGCAACTGGTAAAGCAGAGCTTGGATTTAAAGTAGCCGCTTTATTAGTTTCAGGATTAATGGAAGCGGGGGAATTAGTATTTTCTGAATTATTAGAATTATTTTGGGTGGGTGAAAGGTTTGAATTAGAAGATGAATTTGAATTATTTGGTAAATTACTATCGTCTTTAGCTTTTTGCCAAGGCCATTTAAAAGCGGATTTTTCGGCAGTTTTATTATTATCGTTTGAGTCCCAAGCACTAATATTTTGGTTTGGAGCAATAGCAGCTTTATTTTTGCCAATTAAACCCAAAATAGAAACAATAATAATTCCACTTGCTAATAATAATGCCAGTAAAATTTTAGCTAAACCTTTATTCTGTTTTTTATTATCTTTAATTCTTTCATTAGTAATTTCATAGTCTGCCTGAGCCGTATTATTTTTTTTATTGGCATTGGCATTTTCCAAAAAAGGATTTTGGCTTGAATTTTTATCGGCTAAAGAAAACTCTTCCTTATTGCGGTTGAATTCAGAATCTTGATTATTATTGCTAAAAGACATTGAAATTATTGTTTTTGGTTTTGGCGGATAATTTGTACTTTGCTAATACTTATAAATTTAATTTTTAGTTACAACATAAATATGCATTACTCAACATTATGAAGTACATTGTTTAAGAATAATTTAAGTTTATTCATTTCAAATCAGTGGACATATAAAAGATAAGCTTTTACTTCTCAATAAACTTTTATTATAAATTTATTTATGCCCTAATAAATCCCATAAAATAGCCATACGCACAAAAACACCATTATTTACCTGTTGATTAATTAATGAGATTGG
>JAAFJH010000050.1 GCA_013298875.1 Synechococcales cyanobacterium bin2.concoct.b11b12b14.033 | reverse complement strand
TCCTATTTATGCTTTTATTATGTTAATCTTTTCGGCTAAATACCCTATCTTTGCCAGCTTTACCCTGTAAATTTGATTTGAAATTAGACAAAGCCTGATGGATGAGAATATTAGATTTCATTAAGGTATATTTTAATAAACTCTGTAGATATTTTGTACCTTAAAAAACTTTCCTTAATTAATCACCTTTTTAACAGCTTTAATCAATTCAGTTTTATTATCAATAAGATTAGGACTTGTGATTGATGAATTCTTGTAATAATAAAAATCATAGTCTATTATTTAATCAGCATAATCATAAATTTCAAAAAACACGACTCAATGAGTGAATTAGACAAAAGTTATAATCCTAAAATCACTGAAACTAAATGGCTTGAATTTTGGCAAACTGCTAAATTATTTGAATTATCAGACCAGCAAACCCGAGAAGCTGACTTCAAAATAGCCTTGCCGCCACCGAATGTAACCGGTGAATTGCATATGGGACATGCTTTAAATTTAACTTTGCAAGATATTTTAATTCGTTATAAAAATATGTCTGGGCAAAAAGCTCATTGGCAAGTTGGCTGTGACCATGCTGGAATTGGTACTCAAATTTTAGTCGAAAAACAATTAGCTAAAGAAGGCCTTACTAAATATGATATTGGCCGTGATGAATTAATTAAACGTATTTGGGCTTGGACTGATGAGCATAAAGGCAAAATTGAAGCTCAGATGAAATTATTAGGTATTAGTGCTGACTTCACCAAAGGAAGATTTACTTTAGACAAAGATTACACGGTTGCTGTCAGAAAGGCTTTTTTTGAATTATTTGAGCAAGGTTTAATATATCAGGGCAAAAGATTAATTAATTGGTGTCCGCATTGTTTAACTAGTTTATCTGACCTTGAAGTAGTTCATGAAGACCGAAATGCCAAGCTTTATGAAATAAAATATATTTTAAAGGAGCCACTTGAAAATATACAGGAATTAATTGTAGCAACTAGCCGCCCTGAAACTTTATTTGGGGATGTTGCCATTGCAATTAATCCGCTAGATGAAAAGTATAAAGTTTTAAGCACAAAAATTAAAAACGGAGAGGAAATAAAAGTTAAACTTCCGCTAACTAAACGGGAAATACCGATTATTTTAAGCGAAGAAGTAAAAATTGATTTTGGGACAGGAGCCTTAAAAATTACCCCAGCTCATGACTTTAATGATCAAGAAATTATAAAACAACAATCTAATCAAATTGAAGCGATTAATATTTTTAATGAAAAAGCTGAATTATTGAATTTGGATTTTATTCCCGCTGATTTACAAGGCTTAGAACGTTTTAAAGCACGGGAGAAAGTTGTAGCTTTACTAACCGAAAAAGAACTTTTAATGACCGAAAAAAAATATAAACAAGCCGCCGCTTTGCATGACCGTTGTGGCACTGTAATCGAGCCTTTTTTGTCTGAGCAGTGGTTTGTACGCATGAAACCTTTGGCAGAACTGGCAATTAAAGTGGTTGAAGAAGATAAAATAAAATTTCACCCCGATAAATATAAAAAAACTTATTTGGATTGGTTAGAAAATATACAAGATTGGTGTATTAGTAGGCAGTTGTGGTGGGGACATCAAATTCCAGTTTGGACTAAAAAATTCAAAGATAATCAAATACCAATTAACTCAGCAGAAGCCGAAAAGTTACATTTTGATTTGGCTAATGAATTTCGTAAAATAGCTCAAAAAGCCAATTATAATGCTAGTTTAACCAGTGATAAAAGACATTCGAGCTTTGTAGTTGCCAGTAAACCAAATAATAAATTCATTTTTCAATATGCCGAAAATGGCACTCAGGTAATTACTCTTAATTCTGATACTGAGCTAGAAGAATTATTAAAAGAAGCAAATTATATACAAGATAAAGATGTTTTGGATACTTGGTTTAGTTCAGCACTTTGGCCTTTTGCAACTTTAAATTGGCCTCAGGAAGCTAAACCGGCTAATAATCAAATTGCTTGGACTAATGTTTTAAGCACTGCCCGTGAAATTATTAATTTATGGGTTTCTCGCATGATTTTCAGTTCAATTAATTTGACAGATAGCTTACCTTTTACGGACATTTTAATTCATCCGGTTTTGCAAACTCCTGATGGAAAGCGTATGAGTAAGTCTAAAGGAAATGCAATTGATCCGATTGAATTAGTGAATAAATATGGTGCAGACGCAAGCAGGCTTTGGTATTGTTCAGTCGGGATTTTTGGTAATCAAGATATTCGTTTTCCGGGGCAAAAAGATGGTACTTGGTCTTCGAGTGAGATTGAGCAAAAACGTAGATTTATTAATAAATTATGGAATGCCACTAAATTTGTTTTGCAAACGGTAGAAACAGAATTAAAAGAGTTAAGAGAAAATAATTTACAAAATAAAAAAACAATTGAGCAATTAATTAAAGAACTTGATTCAGAAAAAGATAAAAACATCGCTGATATTTGGATTTTGGGTGAGTGGAATAATATGCTAAGAGAGATAAATCAACATTTAAATAATTATGAATTTGCCGAATTTGGACAGAAATTAGAAAACTTTGTTTGGAATGATTTTTGTGATTCGTATTTAGAAATTGTAAAAGTAGCTGGCTTAGAAACTAATACTCAGGCTAATGAAGTTTTATTTTATATTTTGGAAGGAGTTTTAAAAGCTTTAAGCCCAGTTATTCCTTTTGCTGCTGATGAACTCTATACAACTTTGACGGGTACAAATAATAGTTTGATAAATACTTCTTATCCAAAGCCTGAAGAACTTTCAGTTGAATCAAAAGAGAAGTGTAAAAAAGCCAAAAGTACGATGGAAGAAGCAAAGCTAACCAAAAAATCCATGAATTCTTTAAGGCAAAATATATTAGGTTTAAGTCCACGAGAATTTTTAAACTGTAGTACTACGAGTACAAATTATTATCCCACAATGTATTTTTCAGGATTTTATAGTACAAATGAAGTTCCAGAGTCTGAGTTGGGAGAAAGAAAAGTTAAATTAATTATCAATGAAAATAATCAATCTTTAGTACAAATACCTGAAGCGGTGAACTTAGCAGAAAGAAAAGAAGTTTTAGAAAAAGATTTAAAGAAAAAGCTGGCCGAAAGGGAAAAGTTACAAGTTAGATTTGAAGATAAAGGTTTTTTTAATAATGCAAGTGAATCCGTCAAAGAGGAAATGCGTAAAAACTTAGATATTTTAAATCTTGGGATCAATGAATTAGAAAAGTCCATCCAACAAATTAGTGAAATATAATCTTTGTGAATTATCAGTAATATGAAGATTATTAATTTCAGATATTTAAGTAATTATAATTTTAGACTTCAGTTTGAAAACAATGAAATATTTGAATTAGATTTAGAACCAGTAATATCTGCAAAAGTTTCATTAGATGAATTACAAACTGCAAGAATAGACAAAGCCTGGGGGTGTTTAGAATTCAAAAATGGAATGATCGATATAGAACCTAAAACACTATATAATTTTTGTAAGAAGTAATTGTGAAAGTTTATGAATTTACAAATAAAAGAATATTTAATTACTGAATTTGAAAAGCTTCCTAAATCAAAACAGGAAGAAGTAATTGACTTTATAGATTTTTTGAGTAGTAAAAGTAATGAGATTTCTTATAATCAAGCTGATGCAATTCAAAAATTTATCAAAAAGTCGGAAGAAATAGAGTTACAAAATTTCTATGCTCAACATAAGTTTGATTCATCTGATTTAAAATTTAATAGAGAGGAAATGAATGAAAGATAAATTTTTCTTAGATAGTAATATTTGTTTGTATTTATTTGATAAAGATGAATCAAAGTCTGAGAAAGCCAAAAGCTTAATCGATGATTTTCCAATTATAAGCACCCAAGTAATTAATGAAAATATTAATGTTTGCTTGAGAAAACTTAAACTCACAACAAAAGAAGCTTTTAAGCATGCAGGTTACTTAAAAGAGAAGTCTTATTTAGTTTATGTAAAGTATGAAACTATAAGAATAACTTATACGGTTATGGAAAGATATAATTTCTCATATTTTGATAGCCTGATTATTGCTAGTGCTTTAGAAAATGAATGTTCTCTTTTATATTCAGAGGACTTGCAAAGTAATCAAGTTATATTTAATAATCTAAAAATAATAAATCCCTTTTTATGAAATTCCAAGTTCAATCAGATTATCAGCCAAGTAAAAGTAGAAAAGTAATTTATAATTAGCCTAGCAAACTGTTGAAGATATAATTAATTAATGACTACGTTTAGTTTTCAAAAAGCTAATTCAGACTTAGAGAGCTTAATTTTGAAAGCTTTAAATGATCATGAAGAAATTAGAATTACTACTAATACTGGTTCTGTTGTTATGATTGATGAATTAGAGTGGGAATCTTTAAAGGAATTAAGTAAGTTATTTACAGATAAGAAAGCTTTAAAGCAATTGATTGATGGGCATTTTCAGCGGGATAATAATTTACAAATTATAGGTAAGCCTGTTGAGGAAGTTTTTAATGACTTATAAAATTCAAATTTTACCTTTAGCAGAAGAGGATTTAACTTATTTTCGAAAATGCGATCGTAATTCTTATACAAAATGTTTTGATTTGATAAGAGAAATTGGAATCTCTCCGAGAAGTGGAATTGGCAAGCCAGAAAAACTAAAATATTTTGACAAAGAAGTTTATAGTCGGCGTGTAAATTTGGAAGACCGTATTATTTATACAATTTATGAAAATTTAAAAGAGATAGATATTTCTTCTTGCAGAGGGCACTATTTATGAAATTCCAAGTCCAATCAGATTACCAGCCAGCAGGAGATCAGCCAAAAGTAATAGCTGGTTTTACCGAAATATTATTAGCTGAAAAAAATAAACAAGAAAAATTCAATACTTTGCTCGGGGTAACTGGCTCTGGTAAAACTTTTACAGTTGCAAATATTATCCAAAACACTCAAAAGCCCGCTCTCATTATTGCCCCAAATAAAACTTTAGCAGCTCAACTATACAATGAGTTCAAAGACTTTTTTCCGCACAATTCAGTTGAATTTTTTATAAGTTATTACGATTATTATCAACCTGAATCTTATATTCCTTCGACTGATACTTATATTGAAAAAACTGCCAAAATAAACCAAGAAATTGACCGACTTCGCCACGCGGCAACCCGAGGAATTTTTGAAAGAGATGATGTAATTGTAGTAGCTTCAGTCAGTGCTATTTATGGTTTAGGTGCACCAGACAGTTATTTTCAGGCGGCTATTCATATTTGCAAAGGTTTACCAATGGGCCGAGATAATTTTGCCCAGGCTTTAATTGATATTTATTTTGAACGTAATGATTTTGAATTAGACCGAGGCAAATTTAGAATGCGGGGAGACTGCCTCGACATAATGCCTACTTACGAAGAAGAATTAATTAGAATTGAGTTTTTTGGAGACGAAATAGAAAAAATATCTTTGATTGAAATTGGCTCAGGGAATAAGAAGGCAGACTTAGACGAAATTAGAATTTATCCAGCTAAGCATTATGTGGCTGATACTTCCGCTATCAAAGAGACGTGTGAAGAAATAGAAAAACAACTTGATATTAGAGTTATTGAATTAAAAGCAATTGGGAAAGACTTGGAAGCCGCCAGATTATTACAAAGGACACGTTATGATATTGAAATGCTGCGGGAAATTGGTTATTGTAATGGCATTGAAAATTATTCCTCAATCCTTGAAAAACGTAAGCCAGGCGACCCACCACAAACTTTAATTGATTATTTTGTTAAACGCTTCAACAAAGACTGGCTTTGTGTTTTGGATGAATCGCATATTACAGCTTCGCAAATTAAAGGAATGTGCCATGGAGACCTTAGTCGCAAGCAAACCTTAGTTGATTTTGGTTTTAGATTGCCCAGTGCAAGAGATAATAGACCTTTGAAAATTGATGAGTTTTGGCAAAGAACTGGTTCTATTTTATTTGTTTCAGCTACGCCAGGTGAGTTTGAAAAAAGCGTCTCTTCTAATACTCTCGAACAAGTTATTCGTCCGACAGGGCTGACTGACCCAATTATTAATATTCACCCGACCAAAAACCAAATAGATGACTTATTAGAGCGGATTAGAGACAAAACTAAAAAAGAAGAAAGGATTTTAATTACTACTTTAACTAAAAAAAGCGCGGAAGATTTGAGTGAATATTTAATTGGAATCAATATCCGTGCTAGGTGGCTACACTCAGAATTAAAGGCTTTAGAAAGAGTTGAATTATTACGGGATTTGAGAATAGGAGAATTTGACGTTTTAATTGGGGTGAATTTATTGCGGGAAGGTTTAGACTTGCCAGAAGTTAGTTTAGTAGCAATTTTAGACGCAGATAAAGAAGGATTTTTGCGATCTAAGTCCGCTTTAATTCAAACAATTGGGAGAGCCGCCCGAAATGCCTGCGGGGAAGTGATTTTATATGCTGACAAAATCACAGATTCAATGCAGGCTGCCATGGACACAGTTAATAATTATCGAGCCAAGCAAATCGCTTTTAATGAAGAAAACGGAATAGTGCCGCAAACTATCAAAAAAACTAATTCTAATAAATTGCTGGAATCGCTCAAATTAACCAATAAAAGTGTGGAAGAAATGGTCGCAGATGAATTAGTCGCCCAAAACTTAGAAATGAAAGACTTGCCAAAAGCCATTAAAAAATTAGAAGACCAAATGCTTTCTGCCGCCAAAGAATTGGAATTTGAAAGAGCCGGGCAAATTAGAGATCAACTGCGTAAATTAAGACAATTGTCCGGTGAGATGAAGAAAGCAAAAGCTTAGATTAGTTGGTTCTGTCTTCTCTATTCTGGTATAGTCAAATTTAAGCCCAAAGATCCCATACTGAACCATACTTATTATGTTCTGGTTTAATTCCTCTCAAAGCATGAGCTAAACCGCTGATAATTTTACCGATATATGTTGTAGGTGGTGTATTGTATTGTAAAGCTTCATTGGCTGCTTTAACTTGTGGAGCTATTGTTTTAGGTAAATGACAAATACCATAAAAATCTCCAATTGCTTCTGGGTTGGCATGAACTTGTGGATATAAAGGTATTTCACAGCCTTGAATTCGCTGCACTGGCAAAGTTAAAGTATGTCCGCTGCTATGCAGAGCTAATATCATTGACTCACGAGCATTTAATATTGTTTCTCTCGCAGCACTGCTCACTGGTGTTTGTTTAAACATAGTCTGCCCCACTTGTTTTTGTACAAATGGATATTTATAAAAGTCGGATGTGAATAATGGTTCAAATGCTACTGCTGCGGCGTCTTTAGAGAATGATCCAGCTGAGAACTCCTTAAATAGAGGAATAATCTTTTCGAGCCAACGTTTCTCATATTCTACTTCTTCTGGTATAGAAGAACCTACTACTGGCGACCCCTGAAATATAGAAACAATCTTTTCGTACCAGTTTTCGTTATGCTTTCTTTCTTCTGGTACTTTTCTTAACGCACTATTTTGCCCTCCAACCAGATTTTCATCTACCATAGTCTTTCCTGGGAGAGCTTTCCCATGTTCGGCTCCGTCATGCAATAGAAACGACAATGACCTAGGTTCTTGTTCTTCTACGATTAGCGTATTGCTAGTTAAAAGCGCTCCAGTTTGTGTATTTATCAATGAGTGGGTGGTCTGAAATTTTCCATTTTCATTAGTACCTACTAACGTTTGAGCAGCTATAAATTCTTGTTCATGCAGTTTTTCAAGTTGTTGTCCTAATGCTGTTTTTGATTGAAGTGGCGTTATTAATGTCGGTGCAATTATTTTCATAAATTGGTTTAGTGTCAAACTTAACTTTTGAGACTTCGTATTCTACCAATCATTGTATTTACTTAAAGTCAAATTACATAAAAACTTAATATTCTCCTTTGTATAAAAAAGCTTAATTGATTTAATAGCCCGTTTATCAGTTTCCTTATATCTAAACTAAGGCAAACAATTTTATAATATAAATCTAACCTGTAAGCTTAGAGCTGAAAGAGACTTATTGAAAAAGAAAAAAGTTAAAAGTGCCGGTTTTTTCTGCAAAGAGTGCGGCCACGAATCATTAACTTATTTGGGAAAATGCCCCGCTTGTGCGGCTTGGGGTAGCTTTACTGAACAGCCAATTGTCAATAATTCAACCAATTTAATTAATAATTTAGGCAATTTACAAGGCGGAAGTTTTAATATTCACGAGGCGGGGAGTTTAGCTTTAAAACTGAGCGAAATACCAATTACCGGTCTAAAGCAACGCTTAAATACTGGTTTTGAAGAATTAAATAATGTTTTAGGTGGTGGCTTACAAGCTGGGTCTTTTTTGCTGATTGGAGGAGATCCAGGCATTGGCAAATCAACTTTATTATTACAAGTAATTGGCCATATTGCCGATCAAGGCTTGCAAACACTTTATGTTTCGGGCGAAGAATCATTACAGCAAGTTAAGCAAAGGTCTTTAAGGCTTGAAGTTAGCCAAGAATTATGTTTTATGGCCGAAACTAATTTGGAACATATTTTAGCCGAAGTTGAAAAGCTAAACCCAGAGATTTTAGTTATTGATTCAATTCAAGCTATTTATTTGGATGATAAAAATTCTTTTCCGGGTAGCCCTTCCCAGATTAGAGATTGTGCAACGCTTTTAATGCAAATTGCCAAGAAAAAAAATATTATTACTTTAATTGTCGGGCATATTACAAAAGACGGAAATATTGCTGGGCCTAAGCTTTTGGAGCATATGGTGGATGTTGTTTTGTATTTTGAAGGCGATAAACAAAATTATTTTAGAATGATTAGAAGTGTTAAAAACCGCTTTGGACCTACCGAAGAAGTTGGGCTTTTTGAAATGCAAGAAACGGGTTTGGCAGAAGTAAAAAATCCAAGTGCTTTATTTTTAACCGATAATCCTGAAAGCTCAGAAAGACGCTCTGGCACAATTATAACTGCAACTATGCAAGGAAATCGTGTTCTGCTGGCGGAAATACAGGCTTTAGTTGGTTATACTTCATATGCACAGCCCAAAAGAATGGTTAATGGCTTAGATTATAATCGAGTAAATCAGGTAGCAGCTATCCTGGAACGTCGATTAGGATTAGCTTTGTCAAAGCAAGATATTTATACTAGTGTGGTTGGAGGCCTGAATATTATAGAACCGGCCACCGATTTAGCGATTGCTTTGTCGATTATTAGTTGTGTGCGTAATTTGGAACTAAAAAGCAAATTAATTGTACTCGGAGAAATTGGTTTAACTGGAGAAATAAGGCCAATTCCTAAGCTAGAAGCAAGGTTAAAAGAAGCTCATAAACTTGGCTTTGAAAGGGCAATTGTGCCAAGGCAAAAATTAGGTATTGGAAGTAATTTACCGAATAAAATGGAAATTCATTCAATTAGTAAGCTTAATGAGGCCTTAGCTTTTGCTTTTCCACCAATTATCAAAAACAAATCACAAACATAATTAACATTATGCTTCTCAGTCGGGTTTTTCTTGAGATTTGAAAAAATTAGTTTAATTAAATACAATGTAATTATAATATAATTATGAAGCAGTTAGAATTCATTTGGGATCAATCTAAGAATTTTTCAAATCAGAAGAAACATGGTTTATCTTTTGATGAAGCTAAGACGGTATTTTACGATAAAAATGCACGATTAATAATTGATCAAGCCCATTCCAAGGAAGAAGACAGATTTATTCTACTAGGTCTTAGTTCACAATTAAGAATACTAACTGTTTGCCATTGTTATAGGGAAAATGATCAAATAATTCGGATTATTTCTGCCCGAAAAGCCACCAAAAAGGAAACTAAACAATACAAGGAGTTTCAAAATGAAGAGTGAATATGATTTTTCTAAATCAAAGCCCAATCCGTATGCAAAAAAACTCAAAAAGCAAATCACAATTAGATTAGATGAGGAAACTATTAATTATTTTAAGAAAATCGCTACCGAGAAAGAAATTCCTTATCAAAGTTTAATAAATCTTTATCTAAAAGACTGTGCTAAAGCTCAAAAACAAGTTCTAATCGAATGGGTTTGAAATGATGAAGCAACTATTTATTATTTCCTTGCCTTTAAAACAAGGCTAATCAATTAATTTTACCAACCAAGATAACTACAAATCCCAAACATAATTAAAGCTTAGGGGTTGCATCTTCAGGTTTCACATTTTTTATTTTATTGTATTCAATACCAGGATTTGTAATCTTAACTTCACAGCTCCAAGCTTCCAGAGCCATTCTGAGCATTTGTGTCGCAATTGGTTGTCAAAGAAGCTTAAAAACTTTGGCTTTGAAAGGGGCAATTGTGCCAATACTTAAGTTCTAGTTAATACTTTTAATACTTTTAATATTTTTAATATTTTATTCTTCGACTCCATAAGCTTTCAGGCGAGCTTTAATCTCTTCGGCTGAATAAGAAGTGCCATTAATAATATTGTAAGCTGCATCTTCTACATCTTGGGCTAATTCATAAACTTGTAATTTTAATTTATCCGCGGAAGCTTGCAAAGCCACTTTATACTGAGACTCAAGCTCATTTTTAATATTAACTGGAACTATATCAAAAATCCCGACAATATCATCCCAAAGTAAATCAGCTTTAAATTTAGCCAAAATTTGTACTATTTGAGCTTTTTGATCAATTTGACTATTTGAATCTGTCATATGAAACTATTAATTAAATATCTTTAAATAAATTTGCCATTTCAATAGCGGCCAAAGCTGCTTCAGAGCCTTTATTGCCCTGTTTACTGCCCGCTCTTTCAAAAGCCTGTTCTAAGGTGTCTGTCGTTAAAATACCCAAAGAAATTGGAATATTAGTTTCCATGCTGGCTTGTGCAGTGCCCTTAATGGCTTCTGAGGAAATCAAATCAAAATGTAAAGTTTGTCCTCGAATAACAGTTCCAATAGCAATAACAGCATCATATTTTTTACTGGCAGCCACTCTTTTGCAAGTTAATGGAATTTCAAAAGAACCCGGCACATAAATAATTTCAATATTTTCCTCGCTACCACCGTGACGAATAATAGTATCGATGGCACCTTCTAGTAATTTACTATTAATTAGATCATGCCAGCGGCTAATTACAATCCCAAATTTAAGCCCCGCTGATAGCAAATTAGCACTAAAAACTTTAGATTTATTATTCATGATAGTTTTTTTAATAATTTATTTAGAACGGTAAATTATACGACCTCGATTAAGATCATATGGAGTCAGTTCAACAGTTACGGTATCTCCTGGAAGAATTTTGATGAAATTTTTACGAATTTTGCCTGAAATATGTGCCAAAACGGAATGGCCATTTTCTAATTCGACAATAAACATACCATTTGGCTTGGCTTCTTTAACCTTGCCATCAAACGATAAAGTTCCCTCTTTATTTTTGGGATTAGACATTATGCTCCTACGAGAAAAAAATTTAATATAAAAAGTTTAATACACAATTTATTTAAATATAAGAATTTATATTAATTAATTTCAATAATTAGAAATTTCGGGCACAGTAAATGCTCCAAACTGATAAAGTTTTGGCGTCAATAATTTCAGATTTGATGATTTTTTGCTTAAATTCAGCTGGGCTTAAAATAATAGTTCTCACAAATTCATCTTCATCTGGCTGAGGCTCTCCAGCTTGCAAATCGGTGGCTACAAAAGTAAATAAACGTTCATTACAAAAGCCCGGAGCCATAAAGATATAATTTAAACTTTCAATTTTAACCGCCTTAAACCCAGTTTCTTCTTTTAATTCCCTCACCGCAGCCAGTTTTGGATCTTCATGTTTATTTAATCTGCCCGCTGGAAATTCCAATAAAGTTTGTCCGGTGGCATACCTAAACTGCTCAACTAAAACTAAATTTCCTTCTTTTGTAATTGGCAGAATAACTACTCCGCCAGAGTGTAAAATAATTTCCCGCTTAGCGTTTTTGCCATTTGGCAGCTTCACATCATCGATTACCAAATTAACAATATTACCTTTATAAATATTTTGGCGGCTAATTTGTTTTTCGGTCAAATCATTAATTTCAGGCTTTTGTAAATTCATTAGTATCTTGCTTGCTCTGGAGCGGACGATGGGACTCGAACCCACGACGTCTAGCTTGGGAAGCTAACATTCTACCACTGAATTACGTCCGCATATTTTTGTAATTAATCATAAAATTTTACAAAGTTTTGCCGAAAATTAAAAAATTAAAAGTCTCCCGGAGAGAAATAAAATAAAACTTACCAAAGAGACTTAATTTTAGATTTTATAAATTACTTAATTACCACATTCCTCTAACTGGCTGGCGGTAATCAACATTGGAATCTCTATAATACCCTTGTGGAGGCATTTGCGGATAGCTTTGTTGATAACTTGGAGCTTGAGCTTGTTGTTGTGGATAATAAGGCATTTGTTGTTGTTGAGGCTGTGGCTGACTATATTGGCTAGGTAAAACTACCAAATAAATTTCAGTTTTTCCGGCAGCTTGAGTATTATTAGACGGAGCAGCATAACTCATATCACTACTACAACCAACTGGAGCCATTGAAGCATAAGATGATGAACAGCCTACTGGTGGTGGACTATATGAAGGTTGTCCGCAGCAACTTACTGGTGGCGGTGGTGAAGGCATATATGCAATTTGTTGTCCACAAGGAGTTTGTGGTGGTGGCATAAAAGCTTCTCCGCCGCAAGCATTATTAAAACAAGGGCTAGCTAAACCTTGTCCTCCACCAATTCCTCCACCAAGCCCACCATTTCCTCTCATGGCAGAAGCATAGAGTATATCGTTGAAAGTTCTATCAGCATAAAATCCTAATCTTAAGCCTATTTCACGAGATCTAAAAGCACCTGTCATTATTGATTCATTGTAAAGACCTGTATTAAGGCCAAAACGCCAAGCAAATGCACCCTGACTTACTCCTGAAAGTAAAATCAAGATCAGGCAATATAAAAGTTTTTTCTTTGAGCCTAACACGTTGAATTCCTCTTCATGTATTTAAATTACAAATGTTTCATTCCACTTCAGGTCTCAAAGAGGGTTTGTGAAGAGGGATAATACCTTAGCTATTTAACTGATAATTCGCCATACTGGTCTCTCAGTAAGCCTTTTGAGCCTTTAGTCAATTGGGGTATTAAGTTTAGAAATAAAGGGAATTCTCAGGAAAAGCTATTAAATATTTTGTCAACAATGTTAAATTTAGAACTATCAAATCTCCATTATTTATCAAACTTTATGCCAGCCAAGAAAATTTTAATATTCGGTTTTCTTTCAGTTTTATCTCTGAATTTTAACTTGGGTGCATTTTCAACCGAAGAATATTTGGAAGGAGATGAAAGTGAATTATACATTCATGAAGAATTCACTCCCCACGAGGCTGAAGAGGAAGAAGTAAATTATTCACAATATACTTTTACCCGCACTTCACCTTATCGGCAAATACAAAAAAGCCCAGCTCCTGCCGAATTACCAGTTCAACAAAGTCAGAATAAACCCGCAATATTAACTGACGATACTCCTCCAAATACTAACAACAATTCCGACATTAATAGTGAAAATTTGAACATAGGCCAAATTGTCTATAATGGGAACAACAAGTATTACGTATCAACTGGTGGTAAGACCATTTTAGACCGCCGCAAAGTTGGACCAATTTATCCTAATTTATTTGATGTTGTAAGGCAGGGTTCTGGTTATGATTATATTAATAATGAAGATGAGGATCGTGGTTGTAATTTGGAAAAGATGTTTTTGTCTACTATTTTTCCACGTTTTGGTTTTGATAGCCGCCGGTTTTTAAATGCCTTAGCCACTAGCAATTGTGAAAATTTGGGTTCTAGCGAAGAAAAAAGCCTTTGCCGTAGTTATTCATCCAGTTCAGCTTGCAAGGGAGCTACTCCACTAGTATTTGAAATAATGCCATTACCAGCGGGTGCAAATTATTTAACTTATAAAAAAGAAAGCCCGTTTAGATGTGAAGCTTCAATTGGCGGCATTTTGAAGGATACTCGAATTCCAAAACAGTCGCGCGAATGGACTAAAATTGAAAATGATTTAATTGAAAAGCAACGTTCAGCTTATACTAATTCTTTAAAGGGAAAAGCTCCAGTCAGCCAAATCAAAGCTAGCAAACCAGGTGCTTCACAAAGAGATATTGATTTTGCTGTTAATGAGTGGATTTTCAATAAAGCCAGAGACGCTCAGTTTCAGGTTTCAGAGGCCGAAATTTTACCTGTTGTAGAAGCTCGTTATAGCCCATCTTCAGCGGTTAAAAATATTATGTCTTCCAAGTCCGAGTTTGGGAGCGGTTGTACTGGCAGCAAAGAAAAACGTTATCAAAGCAAAGTTTACTCCGAGGCTTTAAGTATTCCAGCTCATCATTCTTTAAGCTTTGCTGACTATGTAAATCCTAATAATGGCTGTGTTTGCCGCAAGTAAAAGCAGTCCAGTGCTATTATGTTTGTCTTTTAATTTCTATTTTTAATTAATACTCTCAATTTGGCACTACGTGAGCGAGGATTTTGTT
>JAAFJH010000005.1 GCA_013298875.1 Synechococcales cyanobacterium bin2.concoct.b11b12b14.033 | reverse complement strand
AAATGGAAAGAATGCAAGAGCAAAATGAGTTTTTAGCTAGTGAAGTTTCTATTATTAAAAGTCACTTTTTTGTACCACGTTTTCCTCGCTCAGAAATAAAAGATAATAATCAAGCTGCCTAAGCAAATAAGTTCCTAGATAATATGAAAAGAACTTAATGAGTAAATTTTAGCTTTCAATTGCATGTTCTTTCATAGCTGGTTCGCTCTTTTTGCACCGATTTTTAATTTGCTTTGCAGTTCTTGGAGTCGGGAAGCTTTCTATCTTTTTTCTCTTTTCTTTATTTCTCGGTTTAATTCAGCTACTACTAAATCCAATTTCTCTATGATTCTTTCGAAAGACCTTTTAGCCAGATCCATCGTAATTGCCGTAGATCCTAATTCATCGAGCGTTCTCGTATAAGTTAGGGGTAATACGTTTTGCTTTCCTGTCAGAAAATCGTCAAATTTTTTGTCAATCGAATCATAGTCTTTTAAGTTAGATTCAGTTCTTGCTTTTAATTCTTTTGCTTCAAGTAAACGTGTATTGAGCTGAGGTAAAGTCATTTCTTCGGTCGGTCTTACAGCATGTACAGCAAATTCTGGTGGTTTAGAAGGAGAAAAGCTTTCAGGATGATCAGGATTATGGTTAAATGTCGCTTTTCTTTGAGACCTAACCTGTAACGGTTTTATTATAGTTTGTGATATTTTCATTGATTAATTAAGTTGCAAACTATAATATGAAAATATTTTTCTACGCTCATATTAAAGTTTATTTACGGGATTAAAAATGTACTTTAATTTCTTGATAAAACCTTGAGAAATTAATAAAGTTTTAAGAAAAAATATAATCGAGTTTTTTTGATCAATTCCAAGCTATAGAAGAAAAGCTTCTTCATTAAAAAATTTATTACTAAATTAAAGTTTAAAGGAAACCAGCAAGAAAAACAGTTTAAATTTAAAAATCACTTCTACTAGCCTGTTAACCGCTTTTGAAATTCTTTCATTTTAAATAACTAAAGATTGTCCAAATTTATCTTTCGGTAATTAGTATTCAGTTTTCAAATGTATATTTTTCCATAATTTGTCGGCTCTCTTAGCACTAATTTTAAGTTTATTTTGTAATTCTTGAGGTGGGGCAGCTTTTAATTCTTTAACCGTAAAATTATTTAAAATATTAGCTTTTAAAACCGCTCCCACTCCGACAATATCATCCAAAAAACTAGCTTTAAGTACTTTACTGCGTCTTTGTCGATTATAAGTTAAAGCAAAACGGTGAGCCTCATCTCTGGCTCTTTGTAAAAGCTGTAAGGCCGGTGAATTTTTAGGTAAAAGTATTTTTTCATTTTCAATATTAAAAATTTCTTCTTCTTTTTTAGCTAATGAAAATAAAGGAATTTCAGTTAAGTTTAATTCATTAATTGCTTCCAAAGCTGAGCTTAATTGGCCTTTTCCTCCATCAATTAAAATTAAATCTGGTAAGTCTTTTTGCTTTTGATAACGCCTAAAAACAGCTTCTTTTATCGAGAAAAAGTCATTATTTTGATCAACAGTTAATTTTATTTTGCGATATTTAGACTTATCTGGAAAACCATTTTTGAGCCTCACACAGCTTGCGACAACCTCAGTTCCTTGTAAATGAGAAATATCAAAACAATCAATATTTACCGGAAGTTTTTCAATTTCTAAAATTTCTTGCAAAGATTCTAGCACAATTAAAGCTTTAGTTTGTTGTTTACTTTGGGCTTGCAATTGCTGACTGGCATTGAAAGTTGCTAATTCAATTTGTTCTTTTTTGTCTCCACGTTTTGGGAAATTAACTTGTATATTTTTTTTGGCTAAACTACTCAATAAACTACTAAATTTCTTTTCAAAAGTCTGCTCTTCAACAATACTCTGACTTAAATCAGTAATTAAATTTGCTATTTCATTTTGAATAATAATTTCTTTCGGAATATCTTCCATTTGTCTGATTAAATAAGCTTGTTCGATAATCGATGAAATTGCTTCCGCTAAGGTTTGTAATTCATTTAACTCAGCATTAAAAGCCTCCCTACCAATTAATTTGCCAGCTCTCATTTTAAAAATTTGCAAACATAAATTCTTCTCATCATTTGCAAAACCAATAATATCTCGCTCACAGTCTGGATTATCCATAATTATACGTTGACTTTCCAAAGCTTTATCCAAAATTTTAATTTGGTCTCGGCATTTAGCAGCTTGTTCATAATTTAAATTCTCGGAAGCTAGCCACATTTTTTCCTTTAAGCGAGCGATTAAATCATCATGTTTTCCATTTAAAAATAATTCAATTTCTTTGAGTAGTAAATTATAATCTTCAGAGCTAACCAAGGCTTGGCAAGGCCCCAAACATTGTCCCAAATGATAATTCAAACAAGGTCTGTCTTTAAAAAGAGGAGTTGGTCTTTTACGAAGCGGAAATAATTGCCTAGCCGTTTGCAAAGTTTTATACATATTTCCGGAATCAGTATAAGGACCAAATAATTTAATTTTCGGATATTTACGCTTAGCCCATTTTAAGTCTCTCACTGGAATAATTCGCGGAAATTCTTCACCATAAGTTAGACCAATCCACGGAAAACTTTTATTATCTTTCAGTAAAACATTGTACTTCGGTTGATGCTTGTAAATTAAGCTAGCTTCCAGGATTAAAGCTTCTTTTTCATTTTGGGTAATAATTGTTTCAATGTCTGATATTTGCGGTACTAAAATGGCTAATTTTGGCCTGTCCCTCCACGACGTTTCATTCCAGTAAGAACGCACCCGATTGCGTAAATTAATAGCTTTACCAATATAAATTGGAGTATGATCCAAACCTTTAAAAATATAAATACCAGCATTATTTGGTATATGGCTAAAGTCTTTCATTGGTTTCACTTTTCATTTAGTAAATTCCTGTAAAAATAGTTTTAAAGTATTTAATATTTCACTATTTAATTTTATTAATCCTTTTTCCACAGCGATACCAGGTGTTGAACAGAATCTTAAATTTTTATTAGTAATGAGCATTAAAGCAAGTTGCTTTTTGTACCTATCTTTCCAATTTTTAGAATTATTTATTGAAAGGCTTTCTGCTTTGCTTATAAAATCAATACCAAAATTATACAATTCAGTATTTTGTTCTTGAATTAAGTGAATACAAAGTTCTTCTAAGCAACCTTTTGCAATATCTTGGTAATAGATTGGACAAATTCCAATACCAGAGCTAGAAAATTGATATGGCTTTATTGGTAAAACTATAACTTTATCCAAAAGATTTGAATCATTTAATACTTCTTCCTCCAGTAACTGAATTGATTTCTCAAATGGGTTTACATCTAAATCAAAAACAAATGCAATTTTTAAAAAGTCCTTTCTCAGAAAATCGATGAGCCAGTCTTTATATTTTTCATCCTTTAAGAAAGTATTATTTGTTCCAACAACCAGAAAGCTAATACCAAGATCAGTTTCAATTTGTTCTTTTTTTATTTTGTATATTTCTTTAATTAACTCCTGAATGAATGTTTTATCATCTCCACCTTCAACAACTATTATTTTCCTTGTTTGAGGCCATTTTGTATCTTCCTTTCTTTTATTTTCCATTACCTAATCTCCCAAGGTTCTTCAGACCAAGCACTTAAAGATTTAAAGTTATAATTTCTTATTTTTATCTTGTCGTTTTGTTCTTTTTCAAGCCTAAATAATTTGATATCCCGTAATTTTTCATCATCCTTATTTTCTCTTTTCTTTGCTTCTTCAATAAAAGCAAGCTCACAATCTTCGGAATGAGTAGTCGCAAATATTTGTATGTTTTTTTCTTTTGCAATATCAAATAAGAATTCCCATACTATATTTTGAGCCGTGTAGTGTAATCCATTTTCTATTTCATCGATAAATAAAACTCCGTTTACAATATTTTGCTCATCAGCCATTAAAATACACGCTAAATAAAATAATTTGATAGTACCTTGCCCTAAAGTTTCTAATCTAATCATTTCATCTAGTCCAATATCTACAATAAATGAATCAGTAAAATCAATATCTTGGATTTTTGGCTCTATTTTTTGTAGTACCTTTATTAATTCTATTTTTTTCTTTTTTTGTTTAATAGTATTAAAAGCTCCTTCCAATTCAGATGAGCTAAAAGAATCATTTGAGAAATTATGATTTATAATTCGACCATTTATTTCCTTTAATTTATTATCTTCTAAAATTTTTATATATTTATCGCTTAGTTTAGCCCTTAATTGTACTAATTGTTGATCTATTACTTGACTATTTGAGGGAGAAGTATTTATTTCTAAAAGAGCTTGAGATTCAAACTGAATTTTCTTATTTTTGTTCTTTTTATCTAATCCGCTACGAGAAAATATAAAATCTAACCCTTTCCAATATTTTTTGACTTCTGTAGAGATAGAAAGAGAAGTTTGAGTAAAATCAGCTCTGGGATCTGTCGAAATTATAGGTTTAATGATAATTTCTCTTTTTTCTTTTGAATCCTTGAAATTAGTTTCTATAGAAATATTGTTTTCAAAATTTAGATTATAAAAAATAACTTTCAAAGAATTTTCCATTCCATCCAAAAGCTGTTTATTTGGACTAGCCCCTCCTGTTACCTTTATTGATGTTAATCCTCTTAAACTATTTGCTACATGAAATAAAAGTGGATTGTTTGGACCTAATGAAATATACAAAGCTTCAAGCACGCTGGTTTTGCAACTATTATTTTTACCGACTAATAAATTAACTTTGCCAAAGTCATCAATGGTTAAATCTTTAATTCCGCGGAAATTTTGAATACTAATTTTTTTAAACATTTTTTATTTACAATTATAAGCCAGATTTAATGCAGGGAAAACATTATGTACTATTTATAAAGCTTAATTATTCTCTGGCAAGCCTCTTCCAGTTTATCCGCTGATTGTACCAAAGCAAAACGTACAAAATTACTTCCTTCTGAGCCGAATGCCATACCAGGAGTTGTAACAATGCCGGCTTTTTTTAATAAATCATGCGAAAAAGCAGTTCCATTGCCATTATATTTTTCAGGAGCTGCTACCCACATATACATGGCACCACCAGGCCTAAATATTGCCCAGCCCAAATTTTTAGTTAGAGAGTTATATAAAAGCTCTGCTCTGTCTTGATAAAGCTTTTGCAAACTTATATAATATTCGGCTGGCAAACTTAAAGCTTTAATAGCCGCATCCTGCACAGCCGCACAAACGCCATAATCCATATTACTTTTAAGGGAATAAAGAGTTTGTACAATTTCTTGATTACCAATACAAAAACCAATACGCCAGCCAGCCATATGATAAGTTTTTGAAAAAGTGAAAAATTCAATGGCAGGTTCATCCAAAGACATAAATTCAAAAATACTATTTGGTTTATGTCCATTAAAGCCTAGCTCTGAGTAAGCCAAATCATTACACAACAAAATATTATATTTACGGCAAAAATCAATTACCTTCTTTATAAAATCCGTATTTGCAATTGCTCCGGTCGGGTTATTTGGATAGCTCATAATTAGCAATTTGGCTTTTTCAGCTATTGCCGGTGGAATTGCGTCTAAATCAAATAAAAAGTTATTTTCTGATTTTAGCGGTAAATCATAAACTTGTCCTCCCGCAATTAAAGTTCCTCGCTCATGAACTGGATAATGCGGGTTAGGAATTAAAGAAATGTCACCTGGGTTTATATAGGCTAAAGGCAAATGAGCTAAACCTTCTTTGGAACCAATTAGTGGTAAAACCTGATTATCATTTAAGTTGAATTCAAATCTTTTTTTTGTCCATTCAATAATGGCTTTTCTCAAAGGCAATTTGCCATCAAAAGGCGGATAACCATGGTTTTTATGATTAGCAGTAGCCTGGTTTAAAGTTTGTAAAATTGGGTCGGGCGTTGGCGAATCTGGACTGCCTAAAGACAAGTCAATTAACCAAGCTGGATCTAGGTCAGCTTTTAAAATTGCTAATTCGGCAAATATATAAATTGGTAATTGGGCTAAACGCTCAGAAGGCTTTATTTTTGACAAAGATTGAATTTTTACCATAGTCGATTAATATTACAATTTTATTACAATTTTTTTCATAATTTTCACAACGGTATTTTTAAGGCATTTCTTTTAAAATTTTAGACTTAATAATAATTTGAATAAATGAAAGAAATTGATGTTTTATTAGCAACCTATAATGGCGAAAAATATCTTGCTGAACAAATTGATTCGATTTTAAAACAAAATTATAGTGGCAAAATTAATTTAATAATCCGGAATGATGGCTCAAACGATAATACTTTCACTATTTTAAATACCCTCAAAGACCCTCGAATAAGAATTATAAAAGATGACCGAAAAGCTTTAGGAGCAGCTCTTAATTTTAAAGAATTAATGAAATATTCTCAAGCGGATTATATTTTTTTTAGTGATCAAGACGATATATGGCTGCCAGACAAAATATCCAAAACAGTTTTAGCGGCAGAAAAATCATTGAATTCAGAGCGTCCAGGTTTAGTTTATACAAATGCCCTAGTTGTTGATTCACAGCTTGCCAGTCAAAATAAATCCACTTATTCAAATAATGGCAATAACACTTCTCTGTCGGCATTATTGTTTTTTAATGGTGGCTTACAAGGATGTTCAATGCTTATTAATCGTCGCTTAAAAGAAATGGCTTTGGCCTATAATGGCTATTGGTTTATGCATGATCAAGTTGTTTCTTTCATAGCATCTTGTTTTGGCGAAATCATTTATATTCCTGAAAAATTATTATTGTATCGACAACATGCAAATAATGTTTTGGGTTATTCAGGTAAATCTTTTGCAGAAATAGTTTTTAAAACAAAAAATAAACATTATATTAATTATATTTTAGATGAGCGTTCAGTAAGTTTTATCAAAGATTTTCAAACTCATTTTTATGATCAATTGACGCAAAAAGAAAAAGATTTATTCAAGGGTTTTTTTCAATATATAAATGCCAATTTAAGCCAATCTGTCTGGTTAATTTTAAAAAATAAATTTTCGCTACGAGGTAATATTTTGGCTTTAATTATTAAAACTATACTTTATAAAAAAATCAGCCTTTCAAAAAAAGTATGAAAATTATATTTATTATTACTGGTCTGGGTATGGGCGGAGCGGAAACGCAGGTTTGTAATTTAGCGGATGAATTTAGTCGGTTAGGACATCAAATATTAATAATTAGTTTAACTGGCTCCATTATTAAACGGCCAATTAGCCCGGAAGTGAAAATTATTAGTTTAAATATGCAAAAAAATATATTTAGATTTATCAAAGCTTATGCCAAAACCAGAGAATTAATCCGTGATTTTCAACCAGATTTAATTCATAGTCATATGGTACATGCTAATTTATTTGCCCGCTTAATTCGTTTAACTTGCAAAATACCATTACTTATTTGTACAGCACATAGCACGAATGAAGGGGGATTTGGAAGAATATTAGCTTATCGATTAACACATAGTCTAGGCGATCTTTTTACAAATGTAAGCTCTAAAGCCGTGGAAGCCTTTGAAAAACAAGGAGCCGCACCTAAGGGGGAAATGTTAGTGCAATATAACGGTATTAACACAAATTATTTTAGTTTTAGCCCAGCCAAGCGTGATTTAATTCGTGGAGAGCTAAATATAAATACAAGTACGACTTTATTATTGTCCGTAGGACGTTTTAATGAACAAAAAGATTATCCGAATTTGTTAAGAGCTTTTGCAAAATTAAATCAACCGAATATCAAATTAGCTATCGTTGGTACTGGCGAGCTGGAAAAAAAAATTAAAGATTTAGCTCTAAGCTTAGGTTTAAGCCAGGATATTTTATTTTTGGGCTTAAGAGAAGATATTCCCGCTTTAATGAGTGCAGCGGATCTTTTTGTTTTATCTTCGTCAGAAGAAGGTTTTGGTTTGGTAGTAGCGGAGGCCATGTCTTGTGAGAGAGTTGTGGTGGCTACTGACTGCGGTGGCGTGCGTGAAATTGTTGGAGAATATGGATTTTTGGTTAAGCCACGTTTAGATGATGATTTGGCTGCAGGAATTAATAAAGCTTTAAATGAGCCAGCCGAACTTAAAAATAAGCAAACTAGTGAAGCACGCCAAAGAATTATCGAAAATTTTTCATTGGAAATAATTGCAAAAAAATGGCTTGAATTATATAAACGAAAACTTAAGTAAAACGCAAAAGAATAGAATTAATTTTCCAAATATTCAATCAAATCTTCTGGGAGAGCGAAACTAATTTTGTCCAGAAATCTATATTTAACGTGAGTTCAACGAGTCGATAAAAAAGAAAATATCTCCTAAACTATGATTTGAAGCCCATAGGCAAGGAGACAGAAATAATGTTAGCAGATTTAGTTTCAATATTTGTTAGTTTTGATGATTTTTGTAAACAGTTTGAAGAAGAAATTAGTGAAAGGGTGTTTGTATAATTGTGGGCTAGCAGTGAATAAGGAAGGACAGTTTTGCAAGGAAAATTATGTATTGCAAAGCTCGAAAAATGTTACACTGAATAAATTATGTATATTTAAATAAAGTGAGTTAAATGAGCAAATCTATCTATCCGCTCTTACTTTACCAGGGTTTAGAGAACATGCATTAGTTACAAAAGTAAGGGAACAAGGCTCTAAAGCTTTGACCTTGAATAAAGAAAAACATGAAGAACTCTTTAGTTCCGGTGATTGAGAAAGATATGCTCCGGAAGAGAGCAATTATAGAATCTGTTAATGATTTTTTGAAAAATGTTTGTCAAATCGAGCATTCAAGGCATCGTTCACCAGTAAATGCTTTTGAAAATATGGTTTCTGCATTAATTGCTTGTTCTTTTTTACCTAAAAAGCCCTCTCTGAATCTTTCAAATTTCCCTTCTATTGCTTCTTTTTAACCTTTTTATCCGTCGAACTCACGTTATTTTTACGGTTTTACTCTAAAGTGCTTAGTCATGGTAATCCGTATTATCTGTGCTAATCTACAATTCAGACAAAAATAAATGATTTAATCTCCTTCGCTTTTGGTTTGGAGGGAAGTTAGATCTTAGGTTTTCAACTTTTCATAAAAATATTTAAATTGGTTTTTAAATGTCTATAAACATTCCGGGTACTTCTTATTTAAAAGTTAGATTTGATTATGATTATTAATTAAGTTAAGATAGAATAAAATTTAAGCTTCAATTTTCAAAGTATGCTCAAAACTTTCTGCTATTCAAAAATTCATAGAGCCACAATTAAGTCGGTTGATTTAAATTATGAAGGCAGTATTACCATTGACCAAGAATTGCTCAAGAAGGCAGATATTCAACCTTATGAACAAGTGCATATTCTGAACATAAATAATGGCAATCGGTTTATAACGTATACTATACCTGCTGAGCCAAATAGTGGCATTATACAAGTTAATGGAGCGGCCGCACACCTTTGTAAAGCCGATGATTTAATAATAATTATTAGTTATTGCCAAATTAATATTTCTGAGATAAATCCAGATCAGCCCCTTAAACCAAAAGTTGTATTAGTTGATCAGAATAATAAAATCGTTAAATCCGAGGAAGCTTAAACCAAATGAATAAAATAGACTTAAACATTTCACAAAGAAAAACCAAAGATATTGATGGTGAAGATATTGATTTAACGACTATTAAATTGAATTTGAAATATCCAAGTAATTATTTTAGTTTACAAATTACTGAATTATGTCCTTACTCGCTTAAAGCCCAATTAGCTCTGGCCTATAAGAATTTGTACTATAAAGATATGGAATTTTCTACTAATTGGATAATACCTTGCAATGAAGAATTCCTTCAAAAATTAGAGCGGAAAACTGGCTCAGTTTCATTGCCTCAGCTAACAATACAATATAAACAAGGCATTGAAGAAACTTGGATTGCTGATTCCACTAATATTCTTAAGTTTTTGGATGGCATTTATCCGCTTAATTCTTTGTTTTGGGAAGAAGAAAATCCAGATAATAATTTCCACCGAGACATTATAGTGATGGAAGATTGGATTGATGAAGCTTTTAAGCAACCTTTTTTAACTCTTTTGTTTTTAAATAAAAATAATTTAACCAAAGCTACTTCTAAATGGCTAAAAGATGAAAAAAGTATAATTATTAAAGCCAGATTGGAATTACTAAAAATTAAAAAAAGGTCTGAAATTTCATTTGGTTTTTCTTCACGGCAAAAAAGTTTAACCGCTGCTTACAAACGCTTTGATGATGATTTATTGCCAATTGTTGCCGACCGCATTGAAGATAATTATAAAAAAGGTCAAGCCTTTTTATTTGGAGACAAAATTTGTGCCGCAGATTTAGCTTTATATTCGTTTATGAAAGTATTATTGCAATTAGAAGAAGCCAATTTAATCAGTCGCAGAGCTATTTTACTAAAATATATTGACTCAATTGATGATTTAAATATTAATAATAATTTGAGCAGTTCAAACAAAAAGAATATAAATCGCCAAAAAGTAACTTTAATTGGAGAAGATCAAGAAAATGATTAATTAAGCTTGATCAGAGAAATTAGAAAAGCTAAGATCAAATGAACTTTTAAACTTTTTGCTTTTATATTAAGCCAAGATGAGCCAAATTTTAGATTTATTAAATAAGTCATTTCAAACAGACCCAATTTTTTTGGTTTTAGCCACTTTTATTTTTATTAGTGCTTTAGCCGTTATTTATGAACAAAAACTAGTAAGAGCTGGTATCGCTTTAATGCTGTGTTTTGCCAGCTTAGCTTTATTTTATTTTTCGATTGGAGCACAATTTGTCGCACTTTCTCAAATTTTAATTTATGCCGTCGGAATTGGCTTATTAATTATTTTCTCAATTATGCTTTTGAACCATAGTTCTGATGAGCCAAAAAATAAATTACAAAAAATAAATTGGAAAAATATTTGGGCTTTTATCGGTTGTAATTTGCTTTTTATTTTAATGAGCATTTCTTTTTTAGGTTTAAATCTCTTTCCAAGCCAGCCGGCAGCTGAACCTCGCATTCAAAAACTTATTAATCAAGTTGAGCTTTCCCGAGAAAAAGCTATGATGGTTTCTTCGACCGATAATTTAATTAAGTTTTTACTTTCCGACCAAATTTTAGCTTTCGAATTAATTTCGGTTTTGCTTTTAGTGGCTTTTATTGCGGCCATTATAATTTCTCGTAAAACTCATTTAAATGACCAACTTAACTGAATTTATCCATAAAATTAGCCGTTTTTTAGATAGTTGTTTAATTTTATTGGCTGTTTCACTTTTAACATTTTTAATTATTCGGCTGGATTTGAATTTGAAAGTGGTAGAAATTGGTAATTTGGTTTTTTTAATTTTAATTACTTTTGGTGTTTTACTCTTTCCCCAAGCCAGAAATAAACTTTTTTATTTAGGTTTAGGTTTTGCTTTATTTTTACTTTTTATGCCACTCTCGCATTGGTTTCCTTCTTTGCTTGAGCAGAATTCAAACTTTTTTTTCTTAGCTTGGAAAATTTTACTAAGTTTTATAATTTGGCCAGTTTTAATAATTTTATACACACTTAAGTCTTATTTGAGCAAGGACAAGCTTTTACTGAGCTTTTTGGGGTTTTTAGTGCTAATTAGTTTTTCGTGGCAAATAAGCGAAAAAATCAAATTTATTAATCAAGCCGAAATCAAACTTGATAAGCCAATTATTCTTAAAACTGGTGATCCATTAGCTGATTTGCGTTTAAATCCGTCTATTCATCCGGAGGCTTTACAGCGTGAAGAAAAAAGATTAGGCCTCAAAGAACCTTTATTTAAACAGTTTTTGCTTTGGCTAGATGGTATTTTTGTCAAGTTTGACTTTGGCCTTACTCAGCAAGGTGAATCAGTTTTAAAAGCTATTGCTCAACCTTTAAAAAATACTTTGATTTTAAATATTTTAGTTTTATTTTTCACTTGGTTAATTAGCATTCCATTAGGTGTGCTGGCGGCAATTCACAAAAATAAATGGCCAGATTTGTCAATTCTGAATTTTTCGTCAATTAGTTTAATGACGCCGGCTTTTTTACTGACAATTTTTATTTTGGCTTTTGCTTTAAAAATAGGCTTTGGCAAGATTGGAGGCTTAACCAGTGCTAATTTTACGGAATTAAATATTTTGCAAAAGTTTTTCGATATAATTTTACATTTGATTTTGCCAGTAATTATTTTAACTTTTGTCAGTGTTGGTGGCTTAATTAGGCAAATGAGAGCTAATTTTTTAGACACTTTAAATGAAGATTATATTAAATCGGCCAGAGCGAGAGGCATTTCTGAGCATAGTATTTTTTGGAATCATGCTCTTCAAAATTCAATTAATCCACTAATTAGTTTGCTGGGTTTTGAATTTGCTAGCTTGGTATCCGGGGCAGCCTTAACCGAAATGATATTAGCTTATCCAGGAATTGGGGCTTTAACTTTGGAGGCCGCCCGAAAATTAGATATTAATTTAATTATGTTCAATTTGCTTTTGGGGACGGTCATGTTAATGTTTGGTAGCTTTTTGTCAGATTATTTATTAAAGAAAATTGACCCACGAACTAATTAATCCTAAAACTTATAACAAATTCTTTTTGGCAAACTTAGTTTTATTGGCTTATGATTTAAGTTCGTAAAATCTTATTTAAATTTATAATAACTTGATCGGTTTAATTGGGGCTGGCCGTTGGGGCGAAAATTTAATCAGAAACTTTTTGCAATTGGGAGCTTTGTCAGCTATTTGTGATATAAACCCGGAAGCATTAAAAAAATCTGCCTGTAAATTTCCTAAAATAAAAAGGACTTCCTCATTTGATGAGATTTTAGAAGATAAAAACATTAAAGCAATTGTTATTTCAACCCCCAGCATTACTCATCATGAATTAGCTAAAAAAGCACTATTAGCCAATAAACATGTTTATATTGAAAAACCATTAGCCCGCACCGAAGATGAAGCAATTGAATTAATTAAATTAGCCGATGAATTGAATTTAACTTTAATGGTCGGACATTTATTGCTTTATCATCCCGCTGTAAATAAGTTAAAAGAATTAATTGCTATCGGAGAATTAGGCCAAATTCGCTTTTTAAATAGTGACCGTCGGAATTTTGGACTTTCTCGCCTCGATTCTAATGTGGTTTGGGATTTAGCTCCGCATGATATTTCCATGATTGGCTATTTATTAGGGGCTGAGAAAGCAGAACTGATCGAAGCTCGTGGGTTTTCAACTTCTAAAGATAATACTATTGATGTCGCTCATTTGGATTTGAAATTTGGTAATGAAGTTTATGCCCATATTCATAATAGCTGGATTGACCCGCAAAAACAGTGTTTGCTGACGGTTAATGGGAGCAAAAAGACGGCCGTGCTCAATGATACCCGCCCAGAAAGAAAATTAGAAATTTATACCGTTTTGCCGGACGGGCAAGTTTTTATTGAGCATCCAATTTATTCGCCTGAAGAACCACTAAGACTAGAATGTCAGCATTTTTTAGATTGCATACAAAAAGAAGAGAAGCCTTTAAGTGATGGAATTGGTGGTTATCAAGTTGTCAAAATCCTCGAAAAAGCTGATTATGAAATGCGAGAAAAAACCTTTTAATTACAAATTGATTAAATAGGGCAAGTTTTAATTTGCAGAAAACCATAAATAGAAGCCGAAATCGCTATCAGAAAAATAAGAATTTGTCTTTTATTAATGGTTTTATCAGTTTTGTCTTTACTACGGATAACCGGATTTAGCAAAGTAGTAATCGCTAAGAGCAAAGCATCTTCAATAGTGGCATAAATCGGCTCCCGCTGCACCAAATTACCATAGCAACCACAACTAGGTGCCTTGTGAAAGCTACCCCAAATGGTAATTGGTATCATGCTGATTAGTAAAATTTGAGAACCAATTAAACTAATAACTAAGTTGGAATTTAAAAGTATTGACAATCCAACCCAAATTTCAAAACCAATTAACAAGCAAGCTAAATAAGTTAACAAGGAAGGTGCTATTGGCAATTGATAAGCTAATATTTGATTAATAAAACTTTTAAGAGGAAATAATTTACTAAAGCCAGCCACTGCAAAAGAAGTTCCAAGTAAAAAACGTATAATATTTGCTAGCCAAGGTTTAGCGGTCATTAAATTACTTTTTGAACCTCATGCTTGAAAGCTAAATATCTCATTCTCTTTTTTGTTAGCGAAGTGCTTAAGCTTTGTAAAACTAAATAAATAACTAAAGCTAATAAGCCTAAAATTCCGGAATTAATATAAGCATTTTTGGTATGCGGCAACCCAACCGAATACGTTTTGAGTGATTCTCGATAAATAAAACTTAAATCCTGAATTTTATCTCCTGAACCAAAAGGCTTTTCGCCAACCGCTTTCCAAATTGATTCAACTGTTTTATCTTTGTATTTTAACCAACGTTGAGCTGCTTCTTTATCTTCTTTCACCCGGGCTGGTATTTCTTTTTCAGCATTTTGCTCTTTTATTTTATACTTAGCCAAAACCTCTTTAAATTGGGTTAAGGTTTCTTCGTATTTTTGTAAGTCTAATTCCGCTTTTTGGACAATTTCTTTTAGTTTTTGATTAGCATGCTCGTTTAAATAAGGTAATTGCAAGCTTAATAAAAAAATAAACATTATTAATATAATTTTAAAAATACTGTCTATAAAATTACCAATTTGCCCAAAAAACCAACCCAAAGCCGAAAAGACAAAACCTTGCCCCGATGAATTTGCTTTGCTGATGGCTTCTCTGACTTTATCGTGTTTATCAGGTGAAATTCCACATTTAGCCATTTCCTCCGCTTTCAATTGATAAGAAGAAGATTTATTACCGATAACTTGCCAAAGATCTTTAATAACTTGTTTTTTACTCAAATTAAGAGGTCTTTGGCTTTTAGGTTTACTGTCAATTTCCAACTCTGAATTCATAGCTCTTACGACGACTGATTAACGTTCATTATTATTTCCACCATCCGATTGATTCTCTAAAATGCGTTTTAAAGTTTTATCAACTAAAGCTCTACCAGCTCCATTTACCACACATTTTAACGGATCCGTCTCCGACACAGAAACTGGAACTTCTACTTCATTTTGAATAGCTACATTTAAACCATCAAGTAAGGCACCACCACCGGCCAAAGTAATTCCACGTTCAAATATATCAGCTGCTAGCTCAGGGGGAGTTCTTTCTAGAGTGCGTTTAACTGCATCTATAATTGAAGTTAATGGCTCAACCATAGCTTCCCGGACTTCCATTTGACTAATTGAAACAGTGCGAGGTAAACCATTAATCAAGTTCAAACCTCTAACTTCAAATTTATCATCGCCATTATTGCCAAAATTAGGTCCCAAAGAAAATTTAACTTCTTCGGCTGTTCTCTCTCCGATGGCCAAATTATATACTTTTTTTAAATATTGAATTATGGCTTCATTAAGTTCATCCCCAGCCACTCTAATGGATTCACTAACCACAATACCCGACAAACTTATCACAGCAATTTCAGTAGTGCCACCACCAATATCTACAATCATACTACCAACTGGATCAGCTACTGGCAAACCAGCTCCAATCGCTGCAGCCATCGGTTCATCAATTAAAAAAACTTGTCCTTCATCTTCCGCTGCATCTCTAACGGCTCTTCTTTCGACTGAAGTAATACCTGAAGGTACACCAATTGCAATTTTAGGCTTTCTTAAAGGAGATAATAAATTATTTTTGGTTGCCCGCCTAATGAATTCTTTGATCATTTGAGATGCATAATCAAAATCAGCAATTACGCCATCTCTTAAAGGTCTAATTGCTCTTATGCCTCCCGGGGTTCGGCCAATCATTTTCTGTGCTTCTGTTCCAACAGCTAGAACTTCCCGATCATCTACTGCTACCACCGAAGGTTCATTCAGAATAATATTTACTTTATATTCATTATTTCGGCTGGATGGCTCACAGACACAGACTAAAGTATTTGCTGTTCCCAAGTCTATACCTATGGATGCATTCATAGACATATTTCCTTTAAACAGCTGGTTGAACCAACTCATGCTTTGATTATCCTAATGTAAGTTTGCAATTTATCTAAATTAAATATACATTACTATTTTTTAAGGTTTTTAGATAGTCTTGAAAGTAGATTTTTCGATTTATTTTTTTAACTTATGAATACAAAGATTGCCGGTAAAAAACATATTGCAATTATTATGGATGGAAACAGGCGTTGGGCTGACCAGAGAAAAATGCCAAGTTTTGCGGGCCACCGAGCCGGAATTGATTCTTTAAAAAAAATTGTCACTGCCTGCCCAGCTTTGAATATTAATTATTTAACAGTTTATGCATTCTCGACTGAAAATTGGACAAGACAAAAACAAGAAGTTAATTTTTTATTTGATTTATTGAGTAAGGCCTTAATTAATGAATTAGCTGAACTGAAAGCCAAAAAGGTTAAATTAAAATTTTTAGGAGATTTAAGCGGATTAGAGGCGGATCTGCAATTTCAATTAAAAAAAGCGGAAGCCGAAACTGACCTTCAGGAAACAAATTTGAATTTACAAGTAGCTTTAAACTATGGCGGACGACGTGAAATTACCCAAGCCAGCCGAAAATTAGCTTCAGATTTAGCCGAAAATAAAATTAAAATTGAAGAGATTGATGAAGCACTTTTTGAAAAATACCTTTATGAACCAAATTTGCCCGAATTAGATTTATTAATCAGAACTGGTGGCGACAAAAGAATTAGTAATTATTTACTATGGCAATGTGCTTATTCGGAGTTAATATTTGATGATACTTTATGGCCAGACTTTAATGAAAACTGTTTGGCAAATTGCCTTAATGAATTTGAAAGCCGTATTAGACGCTTTGGGAAATAAAAAATTAAAATAATGGAAAAATATCAGAATTTAATTGTGCTAGCTAATTTGGGCGGACCTCGTTCAATCGATGAAGTGAAAGGTTTTTTACTTGATTTACTGGGTGATCCCAATGTTATACAATTACCTTTTTTCTTAAAGCCCTTCCAAAAGAACTTAGCTGAATTTATTGTTCAAAGGCGTTTACCAAAATCACAAAAATTATACGCTGAAATCGGTGGCAAATCCCCTTTAGTTGCTATTACACAAGTTCAAGCTAATTCTTTACAAAAAAAACTGGGTAATTCATTTAAGGTTTGCATGTTTATGAATTGTGGAAAGCCTGGCCTTGATGAGCTTAAACAAGAATTACAAAATATACAATTTGAGAAAATAATTATATTGCCTTTATTTCCACAATATTCGACTACCACCACCAAAACCAGCTTTGAAAAATTAAATACTTTTTTCCAACAGAATAATCCGAATATTCCTGTCATCCAAATTAAAAGTTATCCAATACATTCTAAATTTATTTCTGCGTGGGTTGAAAGAATAAAAGCTCGTCTCAATTCAATAAATGGCTTAAAGCATGGAATAAAACTTTTATTTTCGGCACATGGCATACCAGTAGATTATATTAAAAAAGGTGATACTTATTTAGACGAAATCAAGCTTAGTGTCAGTAAAATCATGGAATTTTTTCCGAATAATACGCATATTTTATGCTTTCAGAGCAAATTTGGCCCTAACAAATGGTTAGAACCAGCGACTGACAAAGTAATTGAGAAGTTGAATCCTGGAACGCAAGTTTTAGTGGTACCAATTAGTTTTGTTAGCGATCACGTAGAAACTTTGCAAGAAATTGGTATTGAGTTTAAAGAAATTGCTAATAGCCGAGGAATAGAGCTTTACCGAGTACCGGGTTTAAATAATTCAGATTTGTTAATTGAATGTTTAGCCGATTTAGCTGTTGAAGCATTAAAATAAATAAAAACTCTCTTTATCTTTTTAATATTAATGTTATCCGAAAAAGAAAATCTTAGTTTAGCTTTAGGACGTATTCCAAGCGGCTTATTCATTGTAACTTTTTATAATCAAGAATTAAATCAACCAGATGGAATGCTCATGTCGTGGATTCAGCAATGTGCATTTACTCCACCGATGGTTAGTATCGCCATGAAAAAAGAGCGTAAAAGTTTTGATTTAATAAAAAAAGCCAATAATTTTGTCGTAAATATTATGGGCAAGCAAAATGCCAAAATAATTGGTTCTTTTTACAAAGGAACGGGTGCTTCCAAGTTTGAAGGCTTAGAGACACAGAAGTCAGAAAACTCTAATATTTTAATTTTAAAAGATGCCGTGTCATTTTTGGAGTGTAAAGTTAGCCAATCGCTTGAATTGGAGAGTGATCACAATATTATATTCGGTGAAGTTTTACACGGCAAACTCTTAAACTCAGACCAAAACGAATCATCCGTGCATTTACGAAAAAATGGTTTTGATTATTAATTACTTTTTATTCTATAGTTTTATCTTTTAGCTTTTTAGGAGAGATTTTAATTTGTTGTGGAAAAAACTGGACATAAAAAATCATCAAAACTAACAAATATTGAAACTAAATCTGCTAACATTAGTTCTATCTCCTTGACTAGGGGCTTCAAATCATAGTTTAGTAGATATTTTCTTTTTATCTACTCATCGAACTCACGTTAATTACGAATATTGGACAGCTAGTGATTGGTTTGTATGGAGATTGCACGAAATAGATGGAGTATTTAGCCAAGGTAAAACTTTTAATGAGCTTGAAGTAGGATTACGCTGATGAAATTACGGACAATCGTTGATGCGGGAAAATACGTTAATCCATATACTGACTTCGGTTTTAAATTTATGTTATACTTTTTTAATCATTTGAATTACTGATTGAATGCGGCTATTGTAAAAATATGAATATTCCAAATAATCTCATTCGGCCTTTAGAATATACTGGTTATAGTTTGAAAATATTAGACCAAAGACTTTTACCTGGGCAAGAGCTGTATTTAGAGTTTACGAAAGCTGATGAAGTAATTAAAGCCATTAAAGATATGGTTATTAGAGGAGCTCCGGCAATTGGTTTAGCGGGTGCTTGGGCTTGTTGTTTGGCAGCTAAAGACAATAATTTGAAAAATGATGAAAGCCAATTAATTGAAAAGTTTGAAGAGATAAAACAAGCTAGACCCACGGCAGTTAATTTATCTAAAGCAATTGAGAGAATGAAAATAAGCTTGCAAGAAAAAGGTATTAGTGGCCTAGAAGAAGAAGCTTTAGCTATTTTTAATGAAGACGAAGCAATGTGCCAAATGATGGCCGTTTATGGCTTAACTCTTTTGCCCAATAAAAGTGAATATAAATTTATTACTCATTGTAATACTGGCTCCTTAGCCACGGCTGGTATTGGAACTGCATTAGGTTTAATTAAGTTTTTGGCCGGGCAGCGTAAAAAAGTAAAAGTATTTGCCACTGAGACCAGACCTTATTTGCAAGGTAGCCGTTTAACCGCTTGGGAACTAAATAAATGCGAAATCCCAGTAACTTTAATGCCAGATTCAGCCGTTGCTTATTTGATGAGCAAAGAAAATATTGATGCTGTTTTTGTCGGAGCAGACCGAATTGTCGCAAATGGAGACACTGCTAATAAAATAGGAACTTATACTTTGGCTTTGCTGGCTCGTGAATTTAAAATACCTTTTTATGTTGTTGCACCCAGCACAAGTATTGATTTAAGTTTGAGTTCCGGAGCCGAAATTGAGATTGAACAAAGACATTCATCTGAGTTAACTGAATTTAATGGTTTAAAAATTGCTCCACCTAATATTTCTGTTTTAAACCCAGCTTTTGATATTACGCCTGGCAATTTAATTAGTGCTTTCATTACCGAAAAAGGAATTTTTAATATTGAAAAACTCAAAAATATTTTATAAAAACTATGTCAATGTCAAAGCTGTCAAAAGAGTCCTTTCAGAATTGGGAATTACTTGATGGGCATTCGATTAAGTTTAATTATGATTCAGACGGCTGAATTAGCTTTAATTGATTTAAAAGATTCTTTGTTAGCAATTTTAAAAACTGAACCAAGCAAAAATATTTTATAAGTAAATCTGGTTTAAAAAGCTGAAAATTTGATCTAAACTAAATAAAAGGGAAAGAAAAACTAAACTTTCATAAAATTTAAGGAAATCAAAGAGAAATAATATGCCAATTAATCTTACTAAAGGCGAAAGAGTCAATTTAAGCAAAGAAAACCCAACCCTACAAAAAATCAAACTTGGCTTAAGCTGGGACATTAAAGAAGGAGTTAATGCTGATCTGGACGCTTCTTTGATTATTTTAAATGGCGATGAAAACTCTAAAATGCTTGCAGACGATAGCCTCGTTTATTATAATAAAACCGAAGCTTATGGTGGGGCGATTAAGCATTCTGGTGATAATAAAACTGGTGCTGGAGACGGAGATGATGAAACTATTATAATTGATTTGAGCAAATTACCCGCTGAAGTTCATGTATTATTAGCAGCCATTACTTCTTATAATAAGCCTGAAACTCCTGCTACTGATATTGCGACCTTTGGACGAGTAAAAAGTGCCAAAGTAAAATTATATAATGAACAAACTAATGAAGTTTTATATACTTTTGACTTAAGCGAAGATGCTTCAACTGCTACCTCAATGGAAGTTGCAAGGCTTTATAGAAAAGACGGAGAGTGGAGATTTACCACCTTAGGAGATGTAATTGGCCGCGGTCTTAATGGCTTAGAAGATGTTTTAAACAAGTATAAAAAATAAGAAAAGTCCATGGAATTTTTTCAATCTTTTTTTGGCTCAGATCTAAAGTCTGCTCTTTTTATAATTTTAAATTTAATTGTTATTGAGAGCTTACTTTCACTTGATAATGCAGCCGTGCTGGCAACTATGGTTATGGATTTGCCCGAAGCACAAAGAGAAAAAGCTTTAAAATACGGCATTTTAGGAGCTTATGTTTTCCGAGGAATTTGCTTAATATTTGCTGGCCTTTTGGTAAAGGTTGTTTGGTTAAAGGCTTTGGGAGGCTTATACCTTATTTGGCTAGCTATAAAGTATTTCAAGGATAAAGCGGAAGCTGAAAAGACGCCCGAGACTGATGACGATCAGGTCGTGAATAAAGCTAATAATCCAATTTATCAAAAAATAATTAATAAAATTGGGCCTTTTTGGGCGACTGTTATTTTAGTGGAAATTATGGATTTAGCTTTTTCAATCGACAATGTTTTTGCCGCTGTCGCTTTTACGAATAAAATTGGCTTGATTTGTATTGGAGTTTTTATTGGCATCTTATCCATGCGGTTTGCCGCTCAATTTTTTGTTGGCTTAATGGAAAAATTCCCGTTTTTAGAAAAATGTGCTTTTATAGTAATTGGCCTGCTTGGTATCAAGTTATTATTGTCTGGCAGTTGTGATATGTTTTTCAAAGATAATGCCGCTTGTAAGCTAATTAATAGTCATAATGCAGACTTAGCGACTTCTCTCATTACATTATCAGTGTTTATCGTTCCGGTAATTGTTAGCAAATTCTCTAAAAAAGCCGCTTAATTTAAAACCCTGTCTTTGCCCTTCTTTAGCCAGCGTGAAAAGTATTTTAAGCATAGCAAGACAGAAACCTGCAAACAATATTAAGGTTGATGCCAATTAACTTAAATGCCGTTTAAAATAATTAGCCTTAATAAATGTTTGCAATCTTAAAGTGCTAAATGCGTGTTCAAAATAATCAATTCCAGTTACCTAAATATATTAAGCCAGGAATATCAAGATCATCTAAGAGTTTGCCATTACAACCGATAACATTCTCAGCAAAATCATCATTTAATCAGTACTTTCAGAAAGCCCAAAAAATAAGAGAGTGAATCGAAGAACAAGTAAGAAAAGGAATTGGTGCAGAACCCGACTATTCCTTAAATGCCGTGATGAGTCTTGGCTCTGATCCTGAAGACAGAAGGGTTCCTGCAAAAGTAAAAGATCTAAACTTAAGCGGAATGAATTTGAGTGGAATGAATTTGAGGGGAAGAGATTTTGGAAGAGCTGATTTAACGCGTGCCAATTTAAGAGGGGCTGATCTTTCTGAGACAAACTTTGGTAAATCAGATTTATCTAGGTTGAATTTAACCGAAACAAATTTAAAAAATGCTGACTTAAGAGGATCTACTTTGCCAACGGGCGATAAAGCCAAGTTGGTCATTATAAAGGGAGCGGATATGAGAGGAGCTAAGATTCCTACGTCGTTTTTACGTGCCACAGCTGGTCATGGTGTCGACCAAACAAAGTTCGCAGGTGCTGAATTTACTGAAAGCTTGAGAGGAATAAATTTAGCACGGGCAGATTTTAGTGGAGCTGATTTAAGGGGATTAAATTTTGCCAAAGCCCATTTGTTTGGAACAGATTTTAAAGGAGCTAATCTGGCTGGTGTTGTGCTTTCTGAGGCTTCTTTGGAAAAAGCTAAATTGACAGGTGCTAATTTGACAGGTGCTAACTTACAAAATTCCATTTTAAGAGAAACCAATTTGTCAAATTCTAATTTAAGGGGAGCTAATTTAAGATTGGGCATTTTTCATGGTGCTAATTTGCAAGGAGCTGATTTAACAGATGCTCAATTGAATGGAGGTAATTTCCACTCAGCAAATTTAGTGGGTGCTAATTTTACCAATGCTAGTTTAAGTAAACCAAGTACAGCTCAATCAGATAGGGCGACAGTTTTTACAAATGCTAATTTATCAGGATCTAATTTAACCCTGATTGAAGATCAAGATTGCACAGGCGTCGATTTCAAAGGAGCCAATTTTCAGGACACGTCGTATTGGAGCTTTTATACTAATCCTATTGACTTCACAGATGCGAACTTGAGCAATACACTTTGGCCATTAATAGGTAGAATTGAAAATGCTATTTTAACGGGGTCTGAACTTACAGGAGCTGATTTTCAAAATACTGAATTTTATAGGAGTCAGTTACGAGGAGTCAATTTTAGAAATTGTACTTCTGCACCTTATAACTTCCCAGAATGTGATTTAGCGGGTGCCAACTTATCAGGTCTTAATTTGAGAAGAGGCGGGCTTCAGAGAACTGATTTAACTGGGGCGAACTTATCAGGTGCTAATTTGGCAGAAGCTAATTTAAGTGGCAGTTCTTTAAGAAAGGCAAATTTATCTGGTGCAAATTTGGAGAGTGCAAGTTTAAAAGATGCCAAATTGTCAGGAGCTAACTTATTAAATGTTAATTTGACAAATGCTAATTTAGGAGCAAGTACCCTGGTTCAAACTGATTTATCCGGTGCGAACTTATCAGGTACTAATATGGGAAGTAGTTTGCCAGGAGGAGCAAAATTCAATGATGTTATTTTTACAGGTGAAACCATTCTGCCCAATGGTTGGGAAATTATTAATGGTGCTGTCGTGAAAACTGAAGAAGACCAACGAGATAATAAAGAAGGCGATCAAGGATTATCTGCCCCAGTTAGACCTAATCCTCAAGGCAATGATGGTGGTGGAGCATCAGTAGAAGAATCGCCGCAATCAACTGAATCGTCTCAACGACCCTCTGTATCTGTCGGTGAAGCTACGGAAAACAGAAGTGATCCAGTTACTGATAGTGACGAGACTGGAACAGTAGATTGGGGAGATTTAAAAGAAAATAGCAATTCAAGACTAATATCAGGAACTGGAGCTGGACCAATCGGAGTTTTAATCGAAACAGGAAAACCATCAGTTAATAGAATGGACTCAAGGGTTTCTTTTGCGGGAGAACCAACCGTTGTTACAACAACTCCTTTTGATATTGAAGAAGAGTGTCATCAACCAGAGACAACAACCGCACAATCATTAATAAAGTCGAATGAAAAGCAAACAGTTTCTGCTTCTTCGACGGGAGTATAAAGTCAAGACATTCAATACACTGAATTAATCGGTAATATGCGGGAAAACTTAAAAATATTAGCTCAAAAAATCCAGCTTAAAGTTTATGAATGTGGCTTTTTACAAGCGGCTTAATTAATAAGTTTTAGGCTAAATTCAAAAAGTTTTTCAGCATTAATAACCCTGTCTTGCCGCTTCTTTCTGGATGAAATTGCATTCCATAAGCATTATCTTGATTTACCATGACTGGTATTTGATAATTGGTACCAGCTTCTGTTGTGGCTACAATTTGCTTTGGGTCAAGGGGAGAACAAAAATAAGAATGCACAAAATAAACCTGGGCTTGACTTCCAACTGAATTAAATATTGTATGAGACTTAAAATTATTTTGAATATGTAATTCATTCCAGCCAATATGAGGAATACGAGAAACTATTTGGGGGTTTAAGGGCAAAACTTCCCCTTTAAAAATACCTAAACCTTCAATATTTAAGCCTTCCGAACTTTTTTCAAATAAAATTTGCATACCCAAACAAATACCTAAAAATAATTTGCCTTTTTTTACCTCCGCCTGAATTAATGAGCTAAGTCCTTTTTCATCAAGTTCTTTTTTGACCGGTGCAAAGGAACCAACTCCTGGAAAAATTAAAATATCACTATTTTGAATATCCGTAAAATTATCGCTGATAATGGGCTGAAAACCCAATGACAAACAAGCATTGTAAACACTGTATAAATTAGCAAAATTAGATTTAAGGATACAGATTTGAGAATTAGTTTTTTTTAAAATCATTTTATTGGCAAAATTAAGCCAGAGAGCTTAAAATCCTATCAGCATAGTTAAAAAAATAAAATGATAGTCTTGAAATCCTTTGAGTTATTTTTAAATAAAAGTGTAATTGCCCCTTTAATTCCCGAACTATTCTTACTTTTGGGAGCTTTAATTGCTCTTTTATGTAGTATTTCTCCCAAACACGCCCTGAGAGCCTGGATTTACAATACTCCAGTTTTGATTTTGGCTTTTGTTTATAATATTTTAGTTTATTCAGTTCTTTCATCTAATGAACAGGTTTATCTTTTTAAAGGAACTTTTGTTCTCGATTCATTTTCAGTTTTATTAAAAGGTTTAATTTTACTGACAATTTTAAGTTTTAATTTGAGTGCCGGGATTTCCCTTAAAAACCGAGAAATTATAGCGAAAGGTGAATTTCAATTTTTAGCTTTAACAATGTCTTTAGGAGCGGCTTTTTTAGTTAGTGCTAATGATTTGATTTTAACTTTTGTCTCTCTGGAATTAATTAGTTTGTCTGCTATTGCCTTAATTTCAATTGCCAAAAAGAATTCACTTAGTTCAGAGGCCGGAATTAAATACTTATTAAATGGAGCTTTTGCGTCAGCGATTTTATTATTTGGCTTTTCCATCATTTTTGGATTAGCTCAGGGAAATACTTTATTTTCTACTTATCCGGATATTATTAAGAATTTTAATAATATTGAGCTTTTAAAGACTTTTCCTTTTACTTTATTTGCTTTAGCTTTATTTTTATTAACGGCCGCTTTTGGCTTCAAATTAAGCTTAGCTCCTTTCCAGTTGTGGACTCCAGACGTTTATGAAGGTGCTCCTTTGCCCACAACTACTTTAATGGCTACTATTTCTAAAATTGCGGTTTTTGGAATTATGTGCCGAATATTTTTTACAATTTTTTCTTTTCATATTGTTTTTACCGGTATTTTTGCTTGTTTATTAGCTTTAATGGCCATTTTGTCTATGTTATACGGTAATTTAATTGGCTTGAGGCAATTTTCACTTTCACCAGCTAAAAGGTCTTTGAAAAGATTAATGGCTTATTCTTCGATGGCACAAATGGGGTATATTATGACGGCCATTTGTTTGGTCTCAGATATACATTTAGAAAGGGCTTTATTTTATTTGAGTGCTTATATTGTGGTTAATTTAGCCTTTTTTGTAGCTTTAATTAAACTTGAGCATTGGCATAAAGAAAATAATTTGGGAATTAATCCAGACTCTTTTGAGGCTTTAAAAGGTTTATTTAAGTTAAATCCAAAATTAGGTTTATTAATGACTTTTTGCTTAGCTAATTTGGCAGCTATTTTACCCAGCTTATTAATTGCCAAAATTATATTATTACAGTCGTCTTTATCAGTTGGTCTAAAATATTTAATACCAAGTTTAACCCTCACTGAAAGCCAAATCCAATTGCCTGTTTTAAGCTTTTTAAGTTTTATTATGACAATTATAATTTTAATTACAAGTATTATTGGAGCTTTTTATTATTTTGGCTTAATCAAAAATATTTTTTCAGATAATTTGCCAGAAGCCGAAAATAAGTTGTTTAATGCGACAAAGCCTGCTTTAAGATTTGATTTATCACGCTTAATGCTGAATGGAACAATGATTTCACTTTTAATTTTAAGTTTGAGTTTTACTTTTAATTTCCAATTTTGGTTACAAACGGTTTCTCGTGAGTCTGCAATTGCTTTATTATCTAGTGCTGCCAATGGTTTGAAAGAAGTAATGCTCGAAAAAGAAGTAAAATAATAATAAAAGCTTTTTTTTAATTCAGCTTTAAGTTAAAATTACTTTCTGTCATGAATGCGGATGTAATTCAGTGGTAGAATGTCAGCCTTCCAAGCTGAACGTCGTGGGTTCGAGTCCCATCGTCCGCTCCAGATCAAGATTTTTAATGCAAATTCCTTTTATAAATTTAAGAGTAGAACCAGACTTCAATCAAAAAATCAAAAGTCGCTGGGAAGAATCCTTAGAAAAAAGCCAATTTATTGCTGGCAAAGCTTTAACTGAATTAAATCACAAAATCTTAGACTTTACAAAAGCCAAAAACTTCATTCCGTGTGCCAATGGGACGGATGCTATTCAAATTGCTTTAAGAGCGGTCGGTATTGGGCAAGGTGATTATGTTTTATTGCCAGATTTTACTTTTTGGGCGACTTATGAAGCCATTATTAATGTCGGTGCAAAGCCAATTATGGTAGATATTTGCCCGCAAGATTTTCAAATGGATTTTGATTTATTTTTGATGGCAGTGGCTAAATATTCTCCGAAAGCTATTATTTTAGTGCATTTATATGGCTGGTGTTCCCTTCGTCTAGCCGAATTTAGAGAATTTTGTAAAGCCAAAAACATTTATTTGATTGAAGATGGTGCTCAAGTAATTGGGTCTTTTTACCAAGGCAAACCGATTTTTGAAAATGCTTTTATCGCCACTACTTCTTTTTACCCAGCTAAAGTTTTAGGAGCGGCTGGAGACGCAGGCGGCATTTTTACCAATAATCCTGAAATTGCTCAAATTTGTACTCAATTAGCTAATCATGGCCGAAGCTCACATTATGGACATGAATATGTCGGGTGGAATTCTCGTTTGGATGAAGTGCAAGCTCATTATTTAGTGGTAGCTTTAGATTATTTAACTAAACGAATTGATTCTCGTCGAAGCAGTGAAAAAAAATATTTAAAATTTCAAGCAGAAATTAGCCAAAATACTAAAATTAATTTACCACTCGAAATGAAAGCTACTCCGCCAGGAATTGAAAGTAATGGCTATTTGCAAGTAAGTTTAGCTAAAACCTCATATAAAGAGTTAGCTGAAACTTTAAGATTGAAAGGTATTGGTTGTGGAAATGTATATCCAAGCCCCATGTCTGCACAAAAAGGAGCTGGCCAGCTAAATGAATTAATTACTAAAGACAGAATTACTTACGAAGTTTGCAAGCGGGTTATCAATTTGCCTTTATTCCCTTATATGAGAGATGAAGAAATTAATTATATTTGTGAAAGTTTAATTAGTTAAGGTAAGTTGGACGAAATTCTTCTTTTTTTATCTTATTTAACGTGAGTTCGACGGAGAAAAAATAGAGAAAGTGCTTCAGGAAAGAACTTTAAAAGTCATGATAGTCTTTATTTTCAATTCAAAAGCGAGGGTAGTTTTGCGTTACTATGTTCCCCTTCTTTGGGAGCACTCTGATATTTGATTTACAGTTTTGTTGTCTTGAACTCTGATTAAAATGATTTAGGGATTACCATGATTAAGCACTTTAGAGTAAAACCGTAAAAATAAAAATCATAGTTCATCATTTAATCAGCGTAATCCAAGTTCAAGACAACCTGCGTCCATCTGTGATTCAGACAGAAAAAGGCAAATTATTTTTTTGAGACAAAACTTCTCCGAAAATAGGTTTTCGTTTTTAGTGTAAAGTATTTATAATTGGTTTCATGAAACTTTCTGACTTTGTCTTTTAGACTGTGAAAAATATGACTGAACAAGACTTAAATATCGGTAAAAGTTTATTTTCCCTTTTTGAAGTTAGTTCTAGTGAAGCTAAGTTAATTTTTTTCGAGGAATTTGCTCTTAAAAATCAAAAAGAATTAGAAGAATTAACTTTTTATTTGGCCTGTAAGCAAGCTCATGAAAAAGGTGATTGGGTAACAGAAGAAGAATTATCAAAAACTTTAAATGAAAGAGTATGAAATTCAAAGTTGAAAGGTCTTTTCTGAAGGATTTTCAAAGGATTAAAGATAATCGAATTAGGGAGAAAATTCAAAAAGTTATCGAAAACATTGCTTAAGCTGGCTCTTTGCTTCAAATCAATAATCTAGAGAAAATATCCGGTACAAATGATTATTATAGAATTAAGTTTGATTATAATTATCGTATTGGTATAAAAGCAGACTCAGAGATTTTAGAATTATTGAGAATTTCTAGCAGGGAAGGTTTTTACCGATTATTTCCTTAAAATTATTGGTGAATTGGTTTTATTCAAAATACCTCATCAGGCATAAAAACAAATACTGAAGACAAAACTTCTCCGAAAATAGGTTTTCGTTTTTAGTGTAAAGTATTTATAATTGGTTTCATAAAACTTTCTGACTTTGCCTTTTAGACCGTGAAAAAATATTTATCTTTATTTTCTGCATTCTCATTATTTTTAATTTTAGGATTTTTGAATGGTTGTAATCAAAAAATAAAACCTAAATCTGAGACAGTTTATACCATTCAGGGCGCATTTTTTGGAGCAGAAAAAGGACAAGAACTTTTATTAAGTAATGCTGACGGCTCAATTCAATATCGCACTCAGCTGAATGAATATACTGATTATGAATTTAAAATTAAAAAGAGCGAAGTTAAAGATGGTCCTTTTGTGATTATTTATGCTTACGGCGAAAGACCTGAACTGAAGCAAAAACCCCCTTTCATAAAAGCTAATTTGTCCAGTGATTTTAATATGGATTTGTATTTGCCAGCTATTTTAACTTTTGATTGGGATTTGAGAGCTTTTAGAGATACTTCTGAAGCGGATAAAATTTTCTTCACTTGGGATAAACCGCCCTTTTCTCGCTCTGAAGGAGCCAATATACAATTGTTAACTTATCTAGAAGAAAAATCGCCTTTTAAAGGTTTAAAGAAAATAAATGTCAATAAATTTGATTTTACTCAAACGAATGGCTTTGCGGACTTAATGGTAAAAATGCAAAATAAAAAAGCTTTGCTTAAAGACCGTCTAAAAGATTATTGTCATGAAACAAATTGGTATTTATTGATGAATTATAATTATCCGGAAGGTTTACCAGTAACTTACTCATCCAATCAAGTATTAATTGATGTTTGCCGATAAAGTTAAAATTCTCAAAAATCAAATTGAAGGATTATCAAAGCAAATTCTTTTAATTGCAGTTAGTAAACGTGAATCGATCGAAAGTATTAAAATTGCATATGAAATGGGTTTTCAACATTTTGCCGAGAGCCGCCTGCAAGAAGCTTTAATTAAACAACAGGAGTTAAACAGCTTAAATTTAACTTGGCATTTTATTGGCAAATTGCAAACTAATAAAGCTAAACAAATACTTTTGAACTTTACTTATATTCATTCAGCCGATAGTTTGGATATTTTAATTAAATTAAATCAATTGGCCGGAGATCTGAATTTACAAAATAAAAATAAAATTCTATTACAAGTCAAATTGGCTCCCGATGATAATAAAAGTGGTTTTCTGCCGACAGATTTGCTCAATTCATTAGTTTCAATTAGCGAATTAAATAATTTAAATATTATTGGCCTAATGACTATTTTGCCTTTTGGTTTAAGCCCAGCGTCTAACTATGAACTATTTGTTGAATTAAAAACTTTAAAAGAAAAAATAAATGCCGAAAAATTATCTAATTTAAATTTAACTGAGCTTTCAATGGGCATGTCCGGGGATTACCCTGAAGCGATTAAGGCTGGTTCTACCATGTTAAGACTAGGCAAGGCTATATTTTTAAGTTGAGAATAAGTAAATCATTAAATGTAAAATTATTTAAACTTTTTAATGTATAAAGCTGTTTGAGTGGGCTTTTTAATTAGTACTTCGATAATACAACAAATAGTTGATGAATTCAGGGATTAGGGATAGCAAGGCATAAAAATTACAGATTCATTATATTAGAGACTTTTTGTATGTTTATCAATAAAAAATTAGTTAATTTCAGTCTTTTATTTTTCGGTTATATTTCTTATTGTGGCTTAAATTCATCTCCGGCTCAGTCAGCAGAAATTTACCCGGGTGTTTTTGTAATGGACACTAAAAGCAAGTGGAAAATTGAAATTCGGGATGACTCTCCAGACGAAAGATTTGGCTATGTTGTTTGTAATGGAGGTTATTTGGGCAGCCCTTTAATAGCCAATGAAAAGAAAATTGTAGACCGTTATTTAGCTAAATGCACTACTGGCAAAAGATTAGAGGCATATGCCAAATTACCAATTATTGATTTGTCCAGTAATTATGATGAAACCAAAATTAAATACTTAGCTTATAAAGCCGAAATTAATGGACGTAATTATTATTTATGCAAAGGATATTTAAACTCTACCAATTGGTGTTCCGCGGAGAGTCAGGAAAAATCCCAAGACTTATTAACCCGTCTAGAAGATGGTGAAGACATTAGTCAGGATATTCAAGACATGGCGTCTAGTCATCAAAGAGGTCGTAATTTAGTTTCTCATCGAAACGCCCGGTCGTCCCCAAATTCCGCATCAATCAACAATAATTCACAAAGCCCAAGCTTAAATTCTTTAATTACCAAAAAGGCTATTAAAATTACCCAGGAAGAATTAGAGGCTTTGAAAACGGGTGAAATAAAACTTGAAGACCTACTTTCAGAAAGAGAAAATGTGGATTTGACTAATGTGAATGTGGCTAATGAAAATGAAATTGCTCAAAATGATTATGAAGTGACTAATAGACCAGTTCAAAAAATGCAAAGAACCAGCAAAAGACAAATCCGAAATATTTTATTACCCGAAGAGGAAGAAAATAACTCTTATGCTAACAATTCTTACTCGCAAAATACAAATGCAGAGGCGGAGTCAGAGTCTAATTATAATATTTTAACCGATTCAACACCAGTAAAAGTACAAGTTTTGCCCCCCATTCAGCGTCAAATTCAGCAACAAGAAGTTGCACCCCAAATTCAAACTCAAGCCCAGCCAATTCAACAAATTCAGCCAAGCGGAAATTTCAATATTCAACAACTACAACCTCAAGCCATTTCAGTTCAGCCAAATTATGCTACAGCCCAACAGCCACTGCCTTTAAATACCGAAGAAGTACAAACTATTCCAATTTCACAAAATGATTATATGGCTTTGCAAAATGGCTCTTTGTCTCCACAGCAATTAGTACAAAATTATTTGCCCGCTCAACAACCAATGCCACAAATGCAACCATCAGCAAATTTTAATACTCAGCAGCCAATGTACCAGGCTCCAGTTCAGTCAATGCCTTTAAATAATGAGGAGGTACAAACTATTCCAATTTCACAAAATGATTATATGGCTTTGCAGAATGGCTCTTTGTCTCCACAGCAATTAGTACAAAATTATTTGCCCGCCCAACAACCAATGCCACAAATGCAACAAGCTTCCCCTATACAGGTAAATGCAAGTAATTATAATAATTATTATGCTCCACCCATGCCAATGCCAGCTCAATACAATGCTTCTGGGATTTATTATTAAATTTCGGGATTTGTCATGCGTTGTTTAAATAAGTCAACCATTTGCTCCAGTCTATTTCTTTGTTGTTCTTGCTCACGGGATAAATGCTCAATTTCTCTTTTCTGAACAGCCTGTTCTGTCTTTAGTCCCGAAACAGCTTCTTTTATTTCTTTGAGATCAACTTCTACTTTATCAAATTGTTTATCGATCTTATCAAACCTCTTATCAATAATATTCCAGAAAGCCCAAAAGGAACTTACCAAAATAGCGACAAAAGTTAAACCAATGGCCACTACTGCGATTGCTAATTGCCAAGCTTGTATAACTATTTGTATATTATTCATTTTTATACTCCTGCGTCGGGATTTGTCATACGTTGTTTAAATAAGTCAACCATTTGTTCAAGCCTATTTCTTTGTTGTTCTTGCTCACGGGATAGATGTTCAATTTCTCTCTTTTGAACGGCCTGCTCCGTTTTCAGCCCCGAAACAGCTTCCTTTATTTCTTTTAATTCTGATCTCATTTCGGATTCAAACCTATCAAACCGCTTATCGATAATATTCCAGAAAGCCCAAAAAGAACTTACCAAAATAGCTACAAAAGTTAAACCAATGGCCAAGACTGCGATTGCTAACTGCCAAGCTTGTATAACTATTTGTATATTATTCATTTGGTAGCTTTTTCTTCAATTATTAAAATTATACCGTCATACTTAAGGTATTCAATGCATATTAATATTTTTAGTTAAAAACCCCTTAACTTGATTGATTTAATAACATCAATTAAAGCTACCCGCAAAGCCGCTTCTCTTAAAGAACAATTATGTTCAATTGAAGCTGTATAAGTGCGTTTATAAGCATCTACAATTAATTTTTCCAAGCGTCCAACCACATCTTCATAAGTCCAGTACAGCTGTTGTAAATTCTGTACCCATTCAAAATAAGAGACAATTACTCCACCCGGATTAGCCAAAATACCCGGTACAACATAAATTTTTCTTTCATTTAAAATAGCATCTGCTTCGATAGTAACTGGTGCATTAGCTGCCTCAACTATAACTTTAGCATTAGTTTTCTGGGCAACCTCAGCATCCACCGAACCAGCTAAAGCAGCTGGAATTAAAACATCACAATCTTGTAAAAGCATTTCTTCATTGCTCATCCAATCACAATTAGGAAAATCTTTAATAGTTCCATGTTTAGCCTGATAACTTAAAAGCTCGGGGATATTAAGGCCATTTTCATTATAAATAGCTCCTTCTACGGTCGAAATACCAATAATTTTTGCTCCAACTTCATAATGCATAATGCGAGCTACATAAGAACCAACATTACCAAAGCCCTGAATAATTATTCTTTGCTCAGCTGGATTTAAACCAAGTTCTTTTAATAATTCACGCGTTACAATTACAACTCCACGACCAGTCGCTTCTTCACGACCTTGAGATCCACCAATTTCAATCGGCTTACCTGTTACCACCGCCAAAGAGCAATTATTATGACTTTTGGCGTATTCATCAAACATCCAAGCCATTACCTGCGAATTAGTATTTACGTCCGGAGCAGGCACATCATAATAAGGTCCAATATTATCTCCTAAGTGTTCAGTATAAGCTCGAGTTAAGCGTTCCAGCTCGGTTAAAGACAACTTTTTAGGCTCACAAGCAATTCCGCCTTTAGCTCCACCAAATGGGATTCTCACCAAAGCAGCTTTCCAAGTCATCAAAATGGCCAGGCCTCTTACTTCGGCCAAATTAACTTCATGATGATAACGAATACCACCTTTGAAAGGACCACCACGTGAATTATTATGCTGAACACGGTAACCACGAAAAACAGAAACCTTTCCATTATCAAGTCTAATGGGGATTTCAACAATAATTTCTCGCTTAGAATGAGTAATTATATTGAGCATAGAATCATCAAACCCAGGGATTTTCTTGGCAACAGCATCCATGAAATTGGCGGTAGTTTCAGACGATAAACTAGTTTCGTCGAGATTTTTTTGGAAAATTCCAGGTGCAACGCTCATTTAATTACTGATTTTTAGAATAGATTGAAATATTTTGTCAAATTAAATTTGTTTTGCCAATAGAAATATTTTTCTTTCTTATTTATTTAGCTTATTTATAAAACTCAAGATTATTCTTAGCCTCCACTTTCAAAACCAGGATAAAGAGTCATTCCTCCATCAACGTACATAGTTGTACCATTAATATAATCTGAATTATCAGAAGCTAACCAAACCGCCACCCTACCTATTTCCGCTGGTTCACCAATTCTTTTATAAGGAATCAATCTCATTAAGTCAGCATAAGCTTCGGGTGTACTCCAAGCTTCATGATTAATAGGGGTTCTAATTGCTCCAGGCGAAATTCCATTTACTCGAATACGATGAGGAGCAACTTCCTGAGCAACGCTTTTCATAAACATTAAAACTCCGCCTTTCGAAGCCGCATAATTAACATGCCCTGCCCAGGGAATTATATCGTGTACTGAACTCATACAAATAATTTTTCCGGCCGCACAAGATATTTCGGGTTTTACACCTTGCTTTTTAAAAATCTTTATTGCTTCTCTGGCACATAAAAACTGTCCTCTTAAATTAACGCCAATTACTTTATCCCACTGCTCAAGAGTCATTTCATCAATAGGTGCATCTTGTTGAATACCAGAATTATTAACTAAAATGTCTAAGCTACCAAATTGGTTGAGAGCTTCGCTAAACATAGCCTGCACTTCTACTTCGGAGCTTACATCGGCTTTAAAAGCAAAAGCTTTGCCTCCATATTCTTGTATTTCTTTTGCCACTTCTTCAGCACTTTGCTTATTAGAAGAATAATTAATTAAAACATCTGCTCCGGCTTTGCCTAATTCAATGGCTACCGCTTTGCCAATACCTGAACTGCTACCCGTTACAATTGCTGTCTGACCTTCTAAAACCCTATTGATTGGACAAGATGGGTAAATGGCTTCGGGTAAATTATTATTTGTATAAAAATCTTTTGGCATTTGTTAAGGAACTTTAACGGCTGAATTTCTATTTTGTCAGAAAGAACTTTTTTAGCTTTAACTGATTTCGCCAGGAATATACTCACCTGCTCCAGAGCCAATTACATGCAATTTCATGATATTAGTTGTTCCGCTTACTGGTCTAGGTGAACCAGTTGTGATAACAATTTGCTCACCTTTAGAGAATAAGCCTGAATTCAATAAAATTTCATCTACTTTATGCAAAACATCTTCAGTAGTTTGAACTTCATTTAATTCTTCATGGATTATGGCTGATTGAACTCCCCAAAAAAGTGCCATTTTTCTTTGAACAGACGGATAAGGAGATAAAGCTAATATTTTGCTATCTGAACGGCATTTTGAAATCCGCAAGGCTGTATTACCGGAAGAAGTAAAAACAATAACTGCTTTGGCGGAAATTTCTGCGGCTGCGTCACAAGCCAAGCGACTAATAGTTTGTGGAAAATAGCCAATTGGATCACGGTGCATTGGTGGATCAAGGTCTTCTAAATCACTCCGAGCATCGCGTGGATAAGAAATGGCCTTTTCGGTTTCTTCAATAATACGAGACATTAATTTAACAACTTCAATTGGAAAGCTTCCACTAGCTGTTTCACCCGACAACATAACTGCGTCTGTATTGTCAAAAATAGCATTTGCAACGTCTGAAGCTTCCGCTCTGGTTGGACAAGGGTTTTTAATCATCGATTCAAGCATTTGAGTAGCTGTAATAACTAAAATACCTTTTTCATTGGCTTTTTTAATTAAGCGTTTTTGCTCAACCGGTACTTTTTCGGGGCTTAATTCAACTCCCAAATCACCACGAGCTACCATTATACCTTCGCAAACATCTAAAATTGAATTGATATTAACTAAAGCTTGCGGTTTTTCAATTTTGGCAATAATAGGTATATCTTTATTTGCTTTGTGAATTAAGGCTTTCAATTCAAGCACATCTTTAGCTTCACGTACAAAGGACAAAGCAATATAATCAACATCCAATTCTAAACCGAACTGTAAATCTTTAATGTCTTTTTCAGTTAAAGCAGGAGTCGTCAGTTTAACGTCAGGTATATTAATACCTTTATTGTCTTTTAAAATCCCGCCGTGAATGACTTCGCAAGTTAATTTAATACCATCTGTTTCTAAAACTTTGAGTTGAAGCAAGCCATCATCAATCAAAATTGTATTTCCTGGCTGTAAGTCTTTCGCCAAATCTAAATAAGTGGTTGAGACCATTGACTCTGTATTTTCAATTTGCTCGGTGGTAATTGTAAATATTTGCTTAGGTGCAAGAGTTAAGGAACCATTTTTTAATTTACTGGTGCGGATTTTTGGGCCTTGTAAATCTTGTAATATCGCAATAGGCTTTCCGATTTCAGTCGATATTTCCCTTATTATTTTTACAACCTTGGCGTGATCTTCATAAAAGCCGTGCGAAAAGTTTAAGCGAGCAACGTCCATGCCGGCCAAAATTAAACTTCTAAGCATTTCTGGCGTATTACAAGCCGGGCCAATTGTGCAAATTATTTTAGTTTTACGAGCTGAGCTGAAAGACTTTTGGGAAATTATCATAAATTCAATTAAAAAGTACTTAATCTGAGAAAATCAAATAATAAAGTATTTTATCTGATTTTACAGTCAATGAATTATTTTTCTTGGGTGAATTATTTTCTTTTATAAACTTGTTTCCGATGGTTTATTTCTAATACCAAAACTGTTAAAATATCGTCTTCAATTTTGCAAACTATTCTATAATCGCCAACTCTATATCTCCATAACCCAATTAAATTACCGACTAAAGGTTCTCCAAAGGTTTTAGGATGTCTTCTTTCAATTAAAATTCTCTCTTCTAAAAAGTCTATTATTCGATTAAAAGCTTGCTTTCCTAATTTTTTGGCTATTTTCTTTAAATCTTCATCAAATTTAATCGTCCAATTTTACAATGTGAGCCTTCATCTCTTCTAAAGATATACACGAATTATTTTTTTCTAAAACAGCTAAAGCTTTTAAATAATCTGAGCGATCTTCAATATATTTTTTTAAAGCTTCTTTGGCATGATAACTTTTAGAACGCTTAGTTTCTTTAGCTAATTTCTCTAATTCTCTTTCTAGTTCAGGTTCTAATCTTAAAGCTAACATTTTTAATTTATATTTGTGTATAACTTAGTATAAGTGTTACTCTTCCTTTTTTCAAGATGATTTACAAGATGATTTAATGGAATTATTAAGGTATACGTTTTAGATTAGGGGAAAATATAAAAAATTTAAGAAAACCTAAACTAATTAACTGCTAATATTTGTATTGAATTAGTTTAATTGCCTTTAAAAACGTTTTTATTTTAATTCAATAATTCCAAAATTATTCAAATTCATGTTTCCTAATCTCGGAATCCCAGAATTAGCTATATTATTCGTTATTGGATTAGTCGTTTTTGGCCCAAAAAAATTGCCAGAACTTGGCAAGTCAGTTGGAGAAGCTCTAGTTAATTTTAAAAAGGCTTTTCAAAAAACAAATAATAATAACAATAATGATTCTCAATTACCTGAATAAACAATTAAGTTTTAGGAGCAAATATTAAGTGTCTGCCATAACAAATGCTGAACAAAATCTTTTAGCTGAATCAGTTTTATATAATATTTTTGACCGTGTAAATTCTACTCATTTTAATAATGAAGTACCTCTTAGCCGTGTCAAATGGTCTGATCGGATTGGAACCGGTAAAAATTATCATCGTTTCGCCGATTTTACCGTTTTTCAGGATAAACAATTTCAACCAGTCATTAGGCTTTCTAAGCATTTATTGGCCAAGGAAAATATTCAAAAAGTTAGTGAAGTTATTTTCCATGAAATGACACATATTTGGCTTTGGAATACTAAAAAACCTTGGGGTCATACACCCGAATTTTACGAGAAAATTAAAACTTTTAATGTTGATTTACTTGAACTAAACAATGGATAGAAGCTTTACGCTCGACAAATCTGAAAAGCTAAAACTTAGAAATATATTAAGTAAGGCTAAACTATCAACTTATGAATATGAATTGATTGTCAAGCTTTTAGAGCGTGAACCGAATGAAAATGAAATTTATATGTTTGGTGCTATGTGGTCAGAACATTGTGCTTATAAAAATTCAAAACCCCTTCTAAAACTTTTTCCGACCACTAGCCCAAAAGTTAAAATCTTGGCGGGGCCTGGTGAGAATGCCGGTATTATTGATGTTGAAGAAGGAATTAAAATTGCGTTTAAAATTGAATCGCATAATAGACCAACTGCGATTGAGCCTTTTCAAGGTGCAGCTACTGGGGCAGGCGGAATTTTGCGAGATATTTTAACCCTCGGTGCCAGGCCAATTGCTTTTTTAAATAGTTTGTCTTTTGGTTCTCCAACGGACGAAAAGTCTTATTATTTACTCACAAATGCAATTGCTGGGATTGGCCATTATGGCAACTGTACTGGCATACCTACAATTGGTGGGCAATTATATTTTGATGATAGTTATAAAGAAAATCCGCTCGTCAATGCTATGTGTATTGGTTTATTAGAAACAGAAAATCCAATTCCGTCTGGGGCAATGGGTATAGGAAATCCAATCATTTATGTCGGCTCTGAAACAGGGAAAGATGGGCTGGGTGGTGCAGCTTTTGCTAGTAGCGGACTAACTGAAAAGAGCAATAAAAACAGACCAGCTGTGCAAATTGGTGATCCTTTTTTGGGTAAATTATTAATTGAAGGGTGTTTAGAGGCTTTTAAAACTGGTTTTGTTGTGGCATCACAAGATATGGGAGCGGCTGGTTTAACTTGTGCCTTTACGGAAATGAGTGCCAAAGGGGAGGTTGGTTTTGAAGTTAATTTGGATTTAGTGCCAACCAGAGGTAAATTAGAAACTCATGAATATTTACTTTCAGAATCGCAGGAAAGAATGCTTTTAGTTGCTAAGCAAGGCACACAAGACGAATTAATTAAAATTTTTGAAAAGCATAATCTGCCTGCTGTGGTGATTGGGAAAGTTACCGACACTAAACTAGTTAGTATTTATCATCACGGACAGAAAGTAGTGGAAGTGCCGCCTAAAGCTTTAACGGACCAAGCACCAATTTATATGCGGGAAGCAATGGCTCCTAAAAATACGGTTAATATACTCGGAAAACCAGATTTAGAGCCTAAAAAAGAAATTATCGAAAAACTAGCTTTAAGTATATTAAGTTCAGACAATGGTTGTTCGAGAGCTTGGATATATAAGCAATTTGACCAAGAAGTACAATTAAATACTATTTTAAAACCGGGTATGGCCAGTGCTGCCCTTTTACGTTTAAAAAAGCCAGACGGTAAGTATTCAAAACGTGGTTTGGCAGTTAGCGTAGATGGAAACCCTCATTATGTTAAATCAAATCCATTTTTGGGTTCACAAATTGCGGTAGCGGAAGCCGCCCGGAATATAGCTTGTATTGGTGGAACAGCTTTGGCAATTACCAATAATTTAAACTTTGGCAATCCTGAAAAGCCAGAATCGTTTTGGTTTTTGCAAGAAAGTGTTAAAGGCATTGCTAGTGCTTGTAGGGAATTAGAAATTGCGGTAACCGGTGGAAACGTTAGCTTGTATAATGAGTTTGCTGATGGCCAGCAGATTTTACCAACACCAGTTATTGGAATAGTCGGAGTGGTTGAGGATTATCAAAAGTCGCCTAGTATTAGTTTTAAAAATGCGGGCGATAATATTTGGCTAGTTGGAGAAACTTTTAATGAAATTGACTGTCCAAAGCTAGACTGGAATAAAGAAAAAGCTTTATATGAATTTCTAATTGAGCAAATCAATAAAGGTTATATTCACTCCGCCCATGATTTAAGCGAAAATGGACTTTTATTAACTTTAATGGAGTCGGTCATGAATTCCGCAAATAAGTCTTTGGGAGCAGAAATTAACCTTAATAAAGATATTAGTTTAAGATTAGATTCTTGTTTAATTGGGGAATCCCAAAGTAGAGCTTTAATTACAGCCGCCGAATTCATGGAGTTTGAATCATCAGAAAAGCTCAAAATTGAGAAAATTGGCAAAGTAATAAGTAATTCGCAATTAATCGTCAAACTAAATAATAATTCTGAAAATTCAGAGGAAATAATTAATTTATCTGCTGACTCAATGAAGCAAGCCAATGATAGACATTTATGAAGATTCTAGTAATTGTTGCTGGTTTGATTGCCGGTTTTTTGTGGCCTATCGTTGGGTCATTTTATTTTTTGCTTTGTGGAAACGTGGGTTGCGAGAATATTAGATATTTAGTATTAAATTTTCCTATGGTTATTTGCATTTTGTTTTTGTCAGTACAACCTTTTAGAGAATACTTAAAATCAAAGATTGAAGAAGAAAAATTTCCATTTATTTCTAATTTTATTATTTCCGCTGGATTGATGAGTTTATGGGTACTTATTGGCGAAATAATAATTTTTTTAAAAAAGTATTTTCAACTATCTTGCACGGGGACTTGAATAGCTAGTTTTGGCATTGGAAGAAGATTATAAACAAAATCAATTCTCTGGTTTAAATGATCAACTTTATCGCCAAGTCTGTGAATTTCTCCACTTTGTTTTGCTTGTTCAATTTTTATTTCGGTTACTTCTTTGGCAAGAGAATCAAATTTAGAATCAATTTTATTATTTAACTGTAGGAATAAAGCTCCAGCTGATAAAATTTGGCTTCCTACTAATACCCAAAATTGATAATCTGCTTGCATAATAAAATCTTTAAAGCATAAATTTACTAATTAGATTATACCCTGAAATAATTAATTTATCTGCCAACTCAATGAGACAAGCCAATGACAGACATTTATGAAAATTCTAGTAATTAGTCGTGACTTTTTATTAAACACTTAATTCTGTACATTCAAATATATTCAAATTATCAATTAATTCATCTGCTTCTTGTGTTTGAGCTTTTTCCGCTTCTTCAATAATTTTTTGCAGTTTCGCTTTTAATTCATCGCCACTTTCAGATAATTTAAAGTATTTTCTAAAGTCATTAGTTGTTTTTAAAATAAAAGTTGCTCCAACTGGTTCTTTGGTTAACCAACCTTTATCCATTAACTCTTTAATATGCTCATAAGCAGCTGAGCCACGAACTTGAATAATTAAATTTTGTTTGACTGGTTCTTTAAGGGCAATTAAAGCTAAAGTACGCAAAATACTTAATTTCAAATTGACTGGCAAAAGATTTTCGGCTAAATAATTAAACTGGTCTCTGGGTTCTAAAATATAACCATTATCTTTAAAATTTATTTGTAAACCACTGTCTCTCAGCTCATATTCACGTACTAAATCCATTAAGGTACTTTTGATTTCTTTCGGATTTGAATTTAAAAGATTGGACATCTGATTGATTGAAAGGGCTTGGCTTTTCCAAAATAAAATAACTTCAATTTCTTGTTTTAAACTCATAAACTTGTGATCTGGCACTAATAAGCCTTATTATAAACTGCTAAAACTTTCTTTCTGATAAATTATGAATCAAATTATTTCTATTCAAAGTTTAGGTGAGCAAATTAAATTCGGTGAAAATGGTTTAATTCCTGCTATCGCTCAATCAATTGAAACGAAAGAAATTTTGATGTTAGCTTATATGAATCAAGAATCTTTAAATAGAACTTTAGAAACTGGCAAAGTGCATTATTGGTCTCGTTCTCGGCGAAAAATTTGGCTTAAAGGAGAAACTTCAGGGCATTTTCAGTTTTTACAACAAATGTATTTAGATTGCGACGGAGATACTTTATTACTATTAATTAATCAAATTGGGCCAGCTTGCCATACTGGACAAACAAATTGTTTTTTTCAGCAAGTTGACTTTACGGATAAATATTAGTAAATAAACTGGGTTTTTTAATATAGCTTGTATATTTGAAAGTTTTTAATTTTGCTAATATACTGATTTTTATGTTATTTTTATTATCTTTGATAAATTTATTAAGCTCACTAAAAATAGTATTATGGCTAAGAAAAAAACTGATCGTATAGTCATCAAATTAATAGACAAAGAAGCTGGAACCGATGGTAATTCTTATCCACCTTCAATCTATTGGACAGAAAAAAATAAAAAAAACACTACTGCTAAATTAAAACTTAAAAAGTATAATCGATATAAAAAAGCTTATACCGAGCATACTGAAACTAAGTAATTACTTTTTATACAATGAGCGAAAAAATATTAGTTGTAGATGATGATCCATCTATAGTTGAGCTAATTAGAGTTAATCTGGAAATTCAAGGCTATAAAGTAATTGTGGCCGAAGACGCTATTAAAGGTATTGCTTTAAGTAATCAGGAAAGCCCAGATTTAATTATATTAGATATTATGCTTCCGAAGCTGGATGGTTTTACCGCTTGCCAGCAGCTTAGAGCCGATAAGCGTAATAAAAATTTACCAATTTTAATGCTAACTGCCATGTCGCGCGTTGATGACAAAATTACTGGTTTTGATGCAGGAACTGACGATTATTTAACCAAACCTTTTGAGGTTGGCGAATTATTAGCTAGGGTCAAAGCTCTTCTCAGGCGAATACCAAGAGATAAAAAAGAAGAAAATAATTTTAATTTACCAAATGAAATATTACATTCTGGCGATATAACTTTAATACCTGAAAGTCGAGAAGCTAAATTAGGCAATAAAGTATTAAGGTTTACCCCGATTGAATTTGAAATTTTATACTGCTTAATGCAAAATTTGGGTAAAACAGTCTCGCCCAATCAGCTTTTACATGATATTTGGGGTTATTCGCCTGATGATGATATTGAAACTATTCGGGTACATATTCGCCACTTAAGACAAAGAATTGAAAGCGATGAAGCTATTGCAGAAGCTGAAAATGGCAAAGCAAAAAAATATATTCGTACTATATACGGAAAAGGTTATCAATTAGTGCCTGAAGGATTTTCAGATGATTGATCTTATTCCTTCAATTGATATTTTAGATGGAAGAGTCGTTCGCTTGTCTAAAGGCGATTATCAGAAAGTAACTGATTATGGTTCACCGCTTGAATGGTCAAAATATTGGGTTAACGAAGGTGTTTCCCGAATTCATGTCGTTGATTTGGATGGAGCGAAAGAAGGCAAATTAGTTAATTTAAAAGCTTTAGATGAAATTTTAGCGAGCGGCTTGCAGGTTCAATTTGGGGGAGGAATTAGGTCTTGGGAAAGCTTAGAACAATTATTTGAGCTTGGCGTCAGATTAGCAATTTTAGGAACTGCCGCAGTTAAAGAGCCAGATTTGATGATTAGAGCTTTAAATACTTATACAAATCGGATTATTTTGGCACTAGATGCCCGAGATGGAAAGGTATCAGTTGAAGGTTGGCTTGAAGAAAGTGAATTGACCACGGAAGAATTATTAAATAGATTAAGCAAATTTGGTTTAGCACGTTTTATTTATACTGATATAACCAAAGATGGCTTATTACAAGGACCCGACTTAACAGGTGCAATTGAGCTTTGCAAGGCTTTTCCGCAAATGAAATGTATTTTGTCGGGTGGCGTTTCTTGCTTAAATGACCTGAGATCAGTTAAAAGCCAAATTGCTGAAACACCTAATTTAGAGGGAATAATTTCCGGGAAGGCTCTTTACGAAAAGATTTTTTCATTTGGAGAAGCTCAATCTATTTTAAGCTTTTAACCCTAAAGTTTATGAATGATGAAATAAACCACCAAATACTTTTATTAGGGAGTAGTAATGCTTGCTTAGCAGTTTTTGAAAATAATAAATTATTAAAAGTAAAAAAAGTTAGATCTAATCAAGAAAGCCTTGAAAAGTTAAAATTGAATTTACTGAATGTGAATTGCCTGATTATTAGCGTAAGACCAGATTTAAATTTTTTATTTGAGAATGAAACAAACTTTTACTTCTTTGATAAAAACTTGGCCACTGAAAAGTTTGGACTATTTGATTTGTACCCCGAAATGGGAGCTGACCGGATTTGTAATTTGATTGGAGCAATTAAAACTTATCCCGCCCAATCAGTTGGGGTTTTTGATTTGGGAACTTGTAATACTTGGTCTTTGCTTGAATATGAGACGAAAAAGCAAAATTATAAATTGAAAGAGAGCTTAATTATGCCTGGTATAACCACCTCTTTTAAAGCTATGAAGCAGTTTACAACTAGTTTAGGTTTAATTACTGAATTAGAGTTTATTGAATATTGTTTTGCATTATCACCGCCAAAAAGCATGAAAGGAGCCATCTGTGAAGGACAGGTTTATTTATTAAAGTCTTTGATTAATTCATTTCAGCTGGCTTTAAATAAATATGTACCTGGCCAATTAATTATTACTGGCGGCTGGTCGAAGTTATTCGCGGATAATAATTATTTTAACCTGCCAGAAAAAAAACAAATTGAGCCAAATTTAGCCTTGTGGGGAGCCTATTTTTATGCACAAATATTACTAAATTAAATATTTTTTACAAGTTTATATTATTTTACGAAGTCGCTAAATTTTCGCTCCAATTAATTATTTGCTTAGCCAAATCAGAATTATTTAACTCCGAAATTTCTTCCAAACAAGTTGGACTAGTAATATTAATTTCTGTCAGCTTTTCATCAATAATATCTAAACCAACCAAATTAAGCTTCAATTCAAGTAAGCGCGGTTTTAGCTTTTGGCAAATTTCTAAATCTTTAGCACTTAGGCTTGTTTTAGCAACCGAACCACCAGCTGCCATATTCGCCCTATAATCATCCGCACGTGGTATACGAAGCAAAGCTCCAATCGGTTCTCCGGCTAATAAAAATATTCTTTTATCTCCTTCGGTAGCTTTAGCTAAATATTCCTGGACAATAATACTTTTGTTTCCTCGTTCAGTCATCAATTCGATTAAAGAGCTTAAGTTTTTATCTTCCGCCTTCAAAGCTAAAATGCCCTCGCCAGCTTTTCCGCCAATTGGTTTAGCAATTAAAATTTCTTTTTCTAAAACTAAGTTTTTAATTTCATTTATATCTTGGCTGATATGGGTTTTGGGTATTAAATCCGGGAATTCGAGGGCAAATAATTTCTCGTCGCAATTTAATAATGAATTTGGATTATTAATAACTGGAAAAACCGATAGCCTTAATAATTGACAAACTCTAATATATTTTTCATCGATGGGCGGGTCTTTCCTCATCCAAACTAAAAGCCAAGGAAATTCAGACTTACGGCTTAAATTGAATTTTTTGCTTTCATCAGAAACTACTAATTTATTATTTTCCAGTAAAACCAGTTTGGTAGAAATAATTAAAGAGTTTTCAGACCAGTTAATATCTTGTAATTCAGCTTGCCAAACCGAATGTTTTTTTAATAAGGCAGCTTTCATTAAAGCTAAACTCGAATCATGATTTGGCTTCAGACCTTCAAAGGGGTCAATAATAAATATATGTTGCATTATTTTATATTATCAATATTTTTTTTATTTTCAAGTAAATTATTTTCCCCAAAAAAGTCTTTTACTTCTTCTGCAAATTTAATAAAAAGCGGATTAATAGCTACAGGGTTTGAATCTTTTAAAAAAATTTTGGCTAATTCCTGGTAATACCAAGCCTGATGCTCACGTCCTTTACCAAAGATTTGCCAGAATTTTTCTTCTCCAGCCTCAGGCAAGTCTTTTTTTATGCACATCAAATTATGAAATTTATCAGCACAAACAATTAATTTAACTTCTTCGGAACTGTTTTTTAAACTAATCAAAGTTTTTTCTTTACGTTCTTGCCAAGCTGCTTTTGGGTTTTCTTCAGAGCAAGCTGACACTAAAAAAGCAATTTTCGTTCCAAACTTTTCTTCAATATCTTCATGCCGTAAATATGTATCTTCAATTGTATCGTGCAAAATGCCAGCCACAATTTGTTCATTAGTAGCTCCTACTTTTTGCAATAAAAGCCCAACCGCCACCGGATGACTAATATAGGGTATTTTACTTCCCTTTCTAAATTGGCCATCATGTGCAATTGAAGACAACTTTATCGCTTCATCAATTCTGGAATCCCACATAAAATTTATTTAATAGCACCTGTAAGTTTACCTTCAATTCATCACTTTTTGAAAAGTTAAAGCAAAAAATCCAAACCAATATCAATAGCTGGGGCATTTTGTGTCAGAGAGCCAATTGAAATGAAATCAGGTTTTAGACTAGCAATTTGCTTTATATTATTTAAGCTTACGCCACCACTCACTTCGGTTAATAAGCTTGAATCAATTAATTTTAGGGCTTTTTCTAGATTTTCCAGCGCAAAATTATCCAATAAGACAATATCTGGCCTCAATTTAACCGGCAGATTTAAAATTTTCTCTAATTGCTCTAAAGAATCAATTTCAATTTCGATTTTAGTTAAATAAGGAGCTTTTTGGATGGCTAACTTTAAAGCTAATTCAATATCTCCACCTAAAGCGGCAATATGATTGTCTTTAATTAAAATTCCAGTTGCTAAATTATAACGATGATTAAATCCTCCCCCATCTCGGATAGCTGCTTTTTCCAGTTCTCGCCAGCAAGGAGTAGTTTTACGAGTATCAAGAATTTTGCTAGAGCTTGGCTCAATGATTTTTACAAATTGATTAGTATAAGTTGCAATTGAAATTGCCCTTTGTAAGAGGTTCAAAAAAATTCTTTCTCCTTTCAAAATACAATCAATTGAGCCTTCAATTTCAATTAACTCATCCCAAGGCTTAAAACTTTCACTATTTTGTTTTTTGGCAGTAATTTTAATTTCGGGACATAAATAACTATAAACCCAGCTTGCAAACTGTAAACCGCTCATTATTCCAGCCGATTGACGAGCTGTGACTTTTAATTTTAAATTTTCACTAGTCCAATGATCTTTAAAAGCTAAGCTTGTTATATCTCCATATGGCTCTAAATCTTCTCTGAGAGCTAATTTTATACTTTCCTTAAAAATTTCTGATTGAATATTGTTTAGCATAGTTTTATTGATAAATTTAAACTTTTATCCTGAATATTAGTTGGATTTTTTTGTATCGTAGTCAGCTTAATCATATTAAAAATTTTGAAATGCCTTAAAATAATTAAAAATCACAAATTAACAACTTAATTTTTTAAAACTAAAATTATCATGACAATCGACGCTATTGGAAGCCCTACCATAAGAGTTTCAGCCATTATCATAAATCAAAAAGAAGAAATTTTATTAATTAAACATCGCAAAAAAGACCGTGAATATTGGGTTTTGCCGGGTGGACACCTTGAATTTGGGGAAACAATAGAAGAAGGCACTTTACGTGAATTAAAAGAAGAAACCTCTCTGGTAGGGACATTTGAAAAAATTGTTTTTTTGTCTGAATCGATTGCACCAAATAATTCAAGGCATATAATTAATATTTTTGCTTTAGTAAAAGTCACCGAAGACCAAAAAATAGCGATTGCCTCGGATGAAGATATTATTATGGAAGTTAAGTATCAGGCTTTAAAAAATTTAGATGAATTAACGATTTATCCAGACATAAAAAAAGAAATTTTATCTAACTATGAAGCGGGCTGGCCTAGTAAACAAATTCAATTTTTAATAACTAACTGGACATAAGATATAATATAAAAGATTAATTGTTTGCAAAGCAAATTTGGGTGATAGATGATAAATAGCAATTTAAAAAGCAAATTCATAAGATTAAGGAAACATTTATTAGCGGCTTTGGAAAAAAATAAAAAAAAAGAGACAATTCAATCAAGTAATTCAACGGAAATTAATGCTAAAAATACCTTTGAAGATAAAGTTTTTGGTAAATGGAATAATTGGAAAGCTTCATTAGGAGATACACAAAAAGGATTTGTTGAGGCAACTGAATTTATTTTAACTTTATTATTACTTTTAATTATTATTAGGCAAGGCATTTTTGAAAGACGCTATATACCTAGTGAGTCAATGCTACCGAACTTGCAAATTGGTGATCAGCTAATCATTGAAAAAGTTAGTAAAAATTTATTTGGTTCAAAAGCTTATAAACGTGGGGATATTATTGTTTTTTATCCACCAAAAGAAGCTAATAATGGCCAAGATTTAAAACAAGATTTTCCAAACGGTTTTGTGCGATTAACCGGTTTATCTTCTGATATTCAGGTTGGGGCAATTACTTTATTTCCTTTTTTACCAAAGGCTGAGGATGCTTATATTAAACGAATAGTTGGCTTGCCGGGCGATAAGCTAGAAATTAAATCTAAAGATGGAGTTTATATTAATGGACAAAAATTAACTGAAACTTATGTCTTTGAAAAGCCTTTTTACGATTCAATTAATAATTTAAAAGATTTATATGCTTCATCGGTAGCTTGCGGAACAACTTTAGACAGTAAGTTTGAGAATAATACTAATCCAATTATCATTCCGCCAGACCATTATTTGTGCTTGGGCGATAATCGAAATAATAGTAAAGATGGTCATTGTTGGGGATTTGTCAAAAGAGATCGTATAATAGGGAAAGCCCATTCCGTTATTTGGCGGGATTTAGGTTTAAAACCAGATTTACGTTCACCTTATTCGGAATTATTTTAAAACACTTATGAGTTTAAGCTTAGACAGAGACAATTCAAATAATGTTGTTAATGCCATTGAATTTATTTTGAGTTTGAATAAAAGTGGCTTAGCCCAGCCTGAAAAATTCAATACACAAACTCCTCAAAAATTATTTAATTTAATTGCCGAAAACTGCCTGGAATTAGGCCATAATGTAGATGCTTCTCTAGCGGATTTGAGCAAATATCCCCGCAGCAATATGTCATCAGGCATTAAAAATATTGAACAAATTATTTTTGACTGTCGTTCCGCCAAATTTAGGACTGAACAAGCCATTAATAATAATGTTTTACCAATTAACTTGGCTTTAGATCCTACTATTTCAATTGGTTCAATTAATGGAGCTTTGCAGGCCGTTCAAAAAGTTTTACCCGATAATAAATTTGCTTTATTACATATTGATTGTAAATTGTCTTTAAAAAGCAAAATACCTTGTTTTGCCGAAGAAATATTTTTAACGACGCTTTTACAAAAAGAATTACAAAACTTAAATTATCAAACTCTTTTAAAAGCTTTAGATTTCCCCGTCGGCCGAAATATTTTAGCCGAATCAGAAATTATTAATTTAGGTTTAAATCAGGTTTCATCGGTTAAGCCCAATTTTAGATATTATTCAGTTGATTTAATTGAGGAATTTGGCTTGAATATTGCTTTGCAAGAGATTGAACAGATTATTGAAACTGAAAATATTGAAAGAATTTATGTTTTTTGGGATATGTGTATTATTAATTCTTTAGGACTAAATATCCGGGAGGCTTTTCAAATTGCCAATTGGCTCGATTTAAAACTTAGACGCTCCGGAAAATTACTAGGTATAGATTTTAGTGGCTTAAGAGAAGAGGAAGATTTCATGCAAATTCAAAAATCTTTACTATTAAGAATTCTAGGACAAACTTCTTTCATTCATTCTTAATTACGGCTGGGCAGCTGGATCGCTGGGCGGTTGCGGTGATTGTTCTGCTGCTGGTGCTGGAATGATTACCTTTTCTTTTTTAATGGGGACTTTGGTAAATAAAGTTCTTAATAAGCTTTTGTTCTTTAAAGAAGATTCCAGCCCAGCTGATATTCGATCTGCTCTTTGCAAAGTTCTTCTGGCTAAAGTAGGAACATCTTCGTTAGGGTCAGGGCTTTGCAATTTGGACATGATAACTTTAGCTTCTTTGGCTGTATCAGAAAACACTTTCAAATCGGCTTTGACCTCTGCGGGGCTAACACTTGAACTAATAGCTTCCAAGTTAGATGAGGTTTTCTTTAAAGAGCGAGAAATTTCACGTAAATCTTGCGGGTTTATCGCATCGGTTCTTAGCTTGAGGCTGGAGCTTAAATTATCCATTTGTCTAATAATTTTTTGAACTTGCGGACCATTTACTTTAACTATTTGTTGAGTTTGTCTCGAAGCTTCTTCTATTGAACGAGCTGAACTTTTTAAATCAGACGCAATTCCTTTAATAGTTCCGTCTCTGGCAACTTTTCCGATTTCTTTAAACAAAGGGTTGATTTCATTAACCGATAATTCTAAGCTGCCTAAAATACTTTCCATTTTTCTCATAATAGAACTTAAATTAGTCAAAGCATCTTCAGCCTGAAATAAAAAGTCTTGCATACCAGGAGCTGTCTGCCCAATAATTGTTGTTTCTCCGGCCATAATTTCATTAGAAGGCCCAATATTTGGCACAATAAAAATTTGATACTCGGAAGCAATGGTAGAACTAGGCACAATTAAAAATTTGTCCCCTTCATGGATTTTTACTTCTGGTTTATTAATTAAAATTTCGGTTAAAATTCCACTGGAAGTAACTGAAAAAGATTTAACTTTTCCGCTATCATAACCAGCATATTCAACAGGCGAGCCAACGGACAAACCGTGTACATTAGGAAATAAAACTTTAAAAGAGCGATCTTTTCTGAATGGATTACCTTTTATCCACACGATGAAAGAAAGAGCCACTATAAAAAAGAATAGAACTAGGGCTCCAACCTTTGCTTCTTTACTCATAATTAATCTTCTTCCGTATCAACCATCACAAAATCTTCCCAAGAATTCAAAGCCTTACGACGCTCTACAGCCTCTTGCATTAATTCTTCCTTATTATCTAAAGGCTCATTTAATGGTTTTAAAATTATATTCTTTTGAGTCCCCATACAAAGTTCTATTTGATATGATTTTTTTTCTTCTAAAGTTTCAAAATTATAGTTGATTTTTAAATATTCCAATGAATTGATATTAATATGAATGCGACGATTAAAGAATAATGAAGCTTCGGTCTCATCCTCAAAAATCTCCACGATAAAGCCTTCGCGTGAAAAAGTTTGTTTTCCTTCGATGAATTCAGAATATTCAACATAATCTAAGGCTTGTAAAATGCGAAATATATCTCTTTTATTGAAAATTACTCCTCTATCAACGATACAAGGAGGTAAATTAAATTCATTAGATGATGAGTGCATAATTTTTTAATCCACTTTACTTAGATTTTATCATAAGCTAAAATAACCGACTAATTAATAAATTTTACAAAATTTGTAGGGCTTAAATAATTTTATTTGTATGACTAATAATAGTATTTTTAAAGAATTTAAAGAATTTGCCATTAAAGGAAATGTTTTAGATTTGGCAGTAGGAGTTATTATTGGCAGCTCGTTTGGAAGAATAGTTTCATCTTTTGTCAATGATATAATTATGCCGCCCATTGGGCTTTTATTGAGTGGAGTGAATTTTAAAGACTTGAAAATACCTTTGAAAGCAGCTGTTTTAGACCCAAATAATAAAATTGTTTCCAATGCCATAACTTTAAATATCGGAAATTTTTTGCAAGCCAGCTTTGACTTTTTGATTACTGCATGGGCTATTTTTGCAATTATAAAACTAATAAATCACCTCAAGAAAAAAGAAGAAGTAAAAGTAGCTAAAGAAATAAATCGCCAAGAAATTCTTTTAGCGGAAATCCGGGATTTACTGAAAGAAAAACAATCTATGACCGGGCAATCGACAGATAAAATAAATACAATATAAAAAATACTTTTAGCCTGAATCGCAGACTAGCTAGCACAGACAACACGGATTTCACAGCTATTTATTCATTAAACATAATATAATTCCATTTTAAGAGTTTTGGGCATAATTTTATTATGAGTAAGTATTTTAATATAATTATAGAAAAAGACTCGGATGGTTTTTTTATCGCTTCTGTCCCTGAATTAAGCGGCTGTCATACCCAAGCAAAGTCTTTGGATCAACTAATAATTCGTATAAAAGAAGCAATTGAACTTTGCCTTGAAGTACAATCTGAAAATTTTGATTATGAACACAATGAGTTTGTGGGAGTACAAAGAATTGCGATTTAACTAGATTTATGTCAAAGCTACCTAGAATTACTGGAAAAGAATTAATCAGAGCTTTAACCAAACTTGGATTTATAGTAAATAGAGTTAACTCTTCCATCACCATTTGGCTCATGCAGATGGAAGAGTTACAGTGGTTCCAGTCCATGCGGGAGAGAATATAGGAATTGGTTTATTTTTCAAAATACTTAGAGATTGCGAATTGTCAAAAGAAGATATTATAAATATAATTTGATAAGTACTCTGAATCGCAGATTAGCATAGATATAGAAATCTCCGACTAAAATAAAGCTCTCTCAAAGCCTGAAACTAGTGCTAAAATAAAAAATACTTAAATAAAATTTTGCAATGCCCGACAAATACATTGATTTACTGACTGATTTTGGTTTTAAAAAAATATTTGGGGAAGAAGCCAACAAAGAGCTTTTAATCGACTTTTTGAATAGTTTATTGGAAGAAGAAAAAGGCAAAATAATCAATTTAACTTATTTGAAAACGGAAAAGCTCGGAATGTCTCAGCTGGACAGAAAAGCCATTTATGATATTTATTGTGAAAGTAATACCGGTGAAAAATTTATAGTCGAGCTTCAGAAGGCAGAGCAAGCATTTTTTAAACAGAAAAGTATTTATTATGCAACTTTTCCAATTCAAGAACAAGCTCTAAAAGGCGATTGGGACTTTAAGTTTAATGCAGTTTATACTATTGCAATTATGGACTTTGTGATGGAAAAAGAGAGTAGCAATTATATTCATCGGGTAAAACTTATGAATACAGAAACTAACAAGATTTTTAGTAATAAATTAAATTTTATATATTTAGAAATACCAAAGTTTAATAAACAACAAGCTGAATTAGAGAGTCATTTTGAGAAATGGATTTATATAATAAAAAACTTACCAAAGCTAGAAAATATACCACCAGAATTACAAGAAAAAATATTTAAAGAAGTATTTGAAATAGGGGAAATAGCAAGGTATGACAGACCAAACAAACAAATTTATGAAGATAGTTTAAAAGCAAAAAGAGATTGGAAAAATAGCTTAGATACTTCTTTTGAAAAGGGAATTGGAAATAGCAAAAAATGCTAAAGAAATAGGCTTGGATTTGAATAGTATTATTAAATTAACTGGCTTAACGCAAGAAGAAATTGAAGGATTGTAATTGTCTGAATCGCAGACTAGCACAGATAACATGGATTTTTATGCACAATTTTTCTGACCTAAATTAAAGCTCTCTCGTCTTGAATCAGGATTAAATGATTTATGAATTACCATGATTATGTACTTTAGAGTAAAACCATAAAATAAAAATCATAGTTCATCATTTAATCAGCGTAATCCCAGTTCAAGACAATCTGCGTTATCTGTCATTCAGACAAGACAAACCCTAAAATCTTGGGTATCCTCATTCAGACTGTTTATGGATGCTTTCTTTTTGCTTCCTCTATTAAAGAGCCGATATCTCTCCAGCTAACAGAATCACGAGAATCGTATTTATTAAGTACATAATCTTTTTGTTGTTCTGTTAATGCTGGACTGTGGGCATTCAAATTTGCTTGTACTTGCCAGGTTTGAATGCCAAATAAGGTAACTGGGTCTCCGAATCTGTTATATAAAGCTTTTTCACTTTCTGGTCGGTCTTCTACTTTAAAATATTGATTATCTGTTGCAACTAAAGAAACTCCTCTGATAGTTGGTTCTGGAGGCTTCACTCCAAATAATTTAATAAACTTGGACCAAGCACTTCCTTCCTCTTGTCTCTGTTTAAGACCCATTTTACAAGAATCATATACTAATTTAGAAAGCTTTAGAACAGCTCTATGACCACCTTTAGCTTGATCTTGATCGTCTGCTAAAAGAAAAAGAACATCAAATTTTTCTGCATCTCCCACTTTAAGAATAGTTTTTACCTTTTCAATGGTCGAAGTATAAAAGGGATTTAAAGAGTTTAGATCTAAAGTCATTCCCCCTGATTCGTCAGCTTGATCAATCTTGTGTATTTGTCCATCAACTATCAAAGCACCGACCTTTATTCCTTTATTCTCTAAATCTTTCATAACTGTTTGGGTAATAGCCATCATTACTGAGCTTTTCCCAGTGCCTGTTGCTCCATTCACATAGCCTAAAAGTTTAGCTAATCTTTCTGGTTTCAAGTCCTCTTTTCCATTAATCCCACTTAAAACGCCCTGAATTCTGTCCGCTAAATCTAAAAGCTCAGTATGAACACCAGGGAATTTATTTGATAAGCTAGTTCTTAAGTTTCTTGGATCTAAATCTTTTAACTTATCTTCTATGGTTGGAAGTTTTTCTGCACTACTGATAAAACTTTTTCTTATATTCTTCTCAAACTTTACTTTATTATTATGTTTAAGAATAGGAAACATTATAGTGGGAATAATAAAAGGAAGTGTGGCTAATGCAATCTGTCCAGCGGCTGATTGAAGAAATTGACTACCTTCATTTTGTGATTCAGCTGTAATACCAGCTTGAGCTATTTCTTTAACATAGTCATCAGCTCTGTCTGGAGACATATCGCCAGCGTCGAATTTATATGATTTATGGCTTCCAGGAAATAATCCAGCCTCAGTAGTAGTAAACTCAACAATACGAGAGGCTGAATGAAGATTTTGTGAAAGCTGATTAGTATTCCGGATAGAAACTTTATCTATTTTTACACCATTATACTCAGGCGATTGTTGATTTTTAATCATTCTTAGCAAGCTTGGCAAGTTTTTAATATCATCAAACTTAATTGGTTCTTCTTTTGCGGTTTTCTTTCCTTTATCCTGATCTTTCTTTGCAGCAGGCGGTAAATTAGTTTTCTGATTTTTGTTTAGTTGTCCGACATTTGCTAAAAACTGAGCTGGAGTAATAACAGCTTGTTGAGCAGCTAAATTTTGTTGAGTAGGATTAGAAGCTACGGATATAGTCCGTGGATTTTTTATAGTAAGGTTCATTTTTATATGAAAATAAATTAAGTAGGTTTTATATTAAAAAGTTTTATTAAAGTCTTATTAACAATATAACAAATTAACGTTA
>JAAFJH010000049.1 GCA_013298875.1 Synechococcales cyanobacterium bin2.concoct.b11b12b14.033 | reverse complement strand
GAATTTGTATTATGCAAGAGGGTGAAATTATTGAAAGAGGCATTACAAAAGATATTTTAAATAATCCACAAAAAAAATACACCCAAAAATTAATGGCCGCCATCCCAAGCCTAAACCCCGCAGATCAAACTTTTTACAAATTTGTTAATTATTTAAATTAGTTTTTTTGAATATATTAATGACTTATTGAAAGTGTGTTACGATTTATTTGTTGAAATACTTATCTAACGTGAGTTCGATGAACGCAAAGCCTGAGAACCCCATCCCCTAGCCCCTTCCTCGCATACAAAGAAGGGGAACACAGCAACGCAGAACTCCCCTCTCTGTGGACGGAGAGGGGTTGGGGGTGAGGTCAGCGAAAATTTAAATTCACAAGAAAGACTATCATAACTTTTAAAGTTCTTTCCTGAAGCACTTTTTCTGTTTTTTATCCGTCGAACTCACGTTATCTAAGTAAATAATTATGCCAAATCCAATAGGTCCGCTGTCAGTAGAGAACACGCTCAAGCATCATTAAATCTTACACTAGTTAAGGGTGGTGAAAAGATTCAATTACCAGCCCAAGGAAAAGAAGTCAAGAAAATTGATCTGAAAAGTCCAATTGATAGATTAAAAATGGCTTGGACAATTGTGAAACTAGAGGAGTTAAAGGAAAAAATAGCACCTAAGGGAACTTGGAATTAATGAGAGAAAGAGTAATTTGAGAGAAAATGAATGTACTAAGGGAAAAGTACATAAAAAAATGTCAAGAAGAAAATGTTTAAAATGCAATTCAACTAAAATCATTAAAAAAGGATCAGAAAGGTACAGTTCGCTTTCAATGCAAAAGCTGTGGGTTATGGTTTTCAAAGACAAAACAGATCGATTATCTGAAGGCATATAATGATTATACGGTTCATAAATTCACTTATTCAGAGATGGAAGAGAAATATAGGAAGTCGAGGAAAACTTTAAGAAGGCATTTTGACAATTTAGATTTAGCTGAATTGAAGAGTGATTTAGGTGATAAAAGAGAAATTAATTTAGTTTTTGATGCCAGCCATTTGAAAAGAGAATTCTGTTTATTCCTGTTCAGGAGGGTAGGAAAAAATATTCATTATGATTTCAAAGATTCAGAGAAAATAATTCATTATGAAGACTGTGTGAAAGAGATAAGTCAAAAATATAGGCTCTCTAGTTTCACAATTGATGGCAGAAAAGGTGTAATTCAGCTGCTCGAAAGAATGTTTCCTTCTGTCCCAATATAGCTATGCCAGTTTCATTTGGTGAAGAATGTATCAAAATACACGACCAGAAGACCAAAGACAGAATGTGGAAAAGAATTAAGAGAATTTATTCTAAGCTTAAAAACATCATCAGAAGAGTTATTTAAGAAACAATTTGAGGAATTAAAAAACAAATATAAAGAGTTTTTATTGGAGAGAAATGAGGCAGGGAAATTTGTACACGGAAAGCTCAGATCAGCTTTTAATTCAATCAAAGCTCAATTACCTTATCTTTTTACGTTTGAAAAATTTCGAGAGCTTAAAATTGAGAAGGCTACAAATTCATGCGATGGTTACTTCTCTCAGCTGAAAGCCAAAGTCAATATTCATCGCGGAATCACCACTAAGAGAAAGATTCAGCTCATTATTAAACTTTTATCTTCTTAATTCAGGTGCTATTTTGTCCCTTATGCCTAAATTCTCAATATTAAGAAGAATTAAAGCTCGCCTAAAAGCTTTTGGAGCTGAAGAATAAGACTTGTAGTGAATAAACACATTTAATATTGATTTTTGAATATTCAATAATTTTTTCAGCTAACGCACATTGAATTTAATTTGAAAATGTCTAACTACTTAAAAAAAGTTTTAATAAAGATTTTTCCTCAATTGAGGGTGTTTGTAAGCTTTCTACAACAAAAAGCTATTGCGAGTAAATCAAATTTATAAGAAACTTAAATTTAATATTGTTATGCCCAAAGTTTGTAATACGAATGCACTCATACCTAGTGATTGTCAACGACAAAAGCTCAAAAAAACAAACTCTTTCAATACCCTGTGCCGAGTCTGAGACAGCGGTTTTAGTCCAAAAAAACTTGCAATCTTTATTTCCCGGCTCATCTATTGAGATTCAAGCTCTAATTAATAAATCTCCTCAATTGGTTAATGTGCTAAAAACCGGCAAAAACCAAGGATCCCATTTGTCGGCTCTGGAAGAAAGCCCTGATTATACTGAATTGGAAGAAAACTTATTTGAAGATGTCGCATGATTAAAGAAGAATATGACTTAATCATTATTGGGGCTGGTTTTTGTGGTTTAATAATTGGCCAAAGCCTCACTCAGTCCAGTTTTAATTTTAAAATATTTGAAAAATCCAAAGCTTATGGCGGAAGAGCCGCTACCCGAAGAGTTCTAGGCCAGTCAGTTGATCATGGACTACAGTATTTTATACCTCAAAACCGTGAGTTCGCTACTTGGATGCAAGTTTATTTGGAACAAGGCTTAATTAAATTATGGGCAAATCAATTTCATGAATGGAAGCCAAATCAACAAGGTTTAGTATTAGAAGAAAAATCAAAAACTTATTATGCTTGCCCAACCGGCATGACTTCTTTGATGAAAGAATTAGCTAAAGTACTGCCAATTTCCCGTGAAATTAAAATTATTTCAGCCGAAAGAGATTTTGAGGAAAATATTTGGATCTTGCAAACTGATCAAAAAATTGAAATCAAAGCCAAACAAATAATTTGTACCGCACCTTTGGAGCAAAGTTTAGATTTATTTAAAAATTATTTATCGTCTGAAGAAGAGCTGGCTTTATCAAAAATTGAATATAATTCGGCTTTAATGGGAATTTTTGCTTTTGAATTCGACCAAATACCTCCGCCAGAATGGAAAGGAATTATTTGCTCCGAGCATGAAATTTTTAGTTGGATATCGCATGATTCTTCCAAAAGAGATAATCCAAATCAACTAATTTTAGTTGTGCAATGCAAGCCAGAATTTTCCCAGCAAAACTTTAATGAATCGGAAGAAATTATTTTGGAGAAAATTGAACAGGCTTTGAAGTCTGTCATGCCAAATTTTAATTATCAGCTCAAAGAAAAACAATTAAAAAAGTGGCTTTATGCTGAACCTATCGAGGGCTTAAATAAACCTTTTATGTCAATTATAGAAAATAGCCTTATTTTATGCGGAGATTGGTGTTTTGCCTCACGTTTAGAAGGTTCTTTTTTATCGGCTAAAGCTGTTACTGAGCATTTATTAAGCAAGTAATTGAGAAAATACTGCGAAACATTAATAATTTAATTACCAATTAAAAGTCAAGCTAAAGCAGATTTATGCTGAAATTTTAGGACATTCAAGTTTAAACTAATGGAATGAATAATTTTTTTTTACAGCTCAAAAATTTAATTAAAAATTTTATAAACCCCAAAATTATGAGACCTTGGGGCAATTATGAAGTTTTAGCCGAAGGTACAAATTACCAAATTAAGCGTATTGAAGTGAATATTGGAGCCAGTTTGTCTTTGCAAATGCACCATCACCGAGCTGAATATTGGACAGTTTTGAGTGGTTTGGCGGAAGTTACCGTCAACGAAAATATTTTTACTTTAAAAGAAATGGAATCAATTGATATTCCTTTGCAAGCTAAACATAGGCTGCGTAATGCCGGCCAGGTTCCGCTTTTTATTATTGAAGTGCAAAATGGCGATTATTTAGGTGAAGACGATATTGTGCGTTTTAGTGATATTTATGGACGAGTCTAAACTTAAAACTAAATCTAAACCTAAAAATTTGATTTTAATTGGCATGATGGGAAGTGGCAAATCTAGTATTGGAATACAATTGGCTGAAACTTTAAAAGCTGACTTTATTGATACAGACCAGTTAATTGAAACTAAATATGATTTAATTGTTAACTTAATTGAGCAGAAAGGCGAAGAGTTTTTTAGAAATATTGAAAGTCAAATTCTGCAAGATTTAAACCAAGAAAAATTTAGCCAAAATAGAATTATTGCGACCGGTGGGGGAACTGTTTTGAGAGCAGAAAACCACAAAATACTAAAACAGCTTGGTTTAATTATTTGGTTAAAAGCCGAGCCAGCCACTATTTTAAACCGCTTAATAAAACAAAAAAATGAAAATAGACCTTTATTAAAATCTTTTAGCGAAGCGGAAAAATTGAATAAAATTAAAAATATTTTACAAATGCGAGAAAGTCTTTATGCAGAATTGGCGGATTTGGTCATTGATACTGATAAAATTAAAAACCAAAATGATATTACCGAAAATATAATAAAGTATTTTATAAATGGAAGCCTTCAAAAATAAAATTATTAATGATTATTCAGTTTTAGAGAAAAAAGTTTTCAGTTTGGCTAATCGTCTTAATGAAAAATCTAGCCAAGAAATTGATTCGAAAGTCGCTCAAATTATTGCATCAGTTAGGTCGAATGGGAAAAAAGCCTTAATTGATTTTAGTTTTCAGTTTGATAAGCAAGAAATCAATAATTTTAGCGTTTCGCCAATTGGCTACTGGGAGAAATTAAAACCTGAACAAAAAAACGCAGTGAAAATGGCTTGTGAGCGGATTAAACGTTTTCAGGAAATTTGTCTGCCAAATCAAAACCTCGAATTAACTGATGAATACGGCAAACTTAAAGTTATACACCGATCAATTGATTCAGTGGCTTGTTATATACCGGGTGGTCATGCACCTTTAATCTCAACTTTGATGATGACGGCTATTCCAGCACTTGTGGCCGAAGTAAAACGTATTATTATTTTATCTCCCCCGCCTATTCATCCTTTTATATTGGCAGTAGCTGAATATTTAAATTTAAATGAAATTTACCAGATTGGCGGAGCCCAAGCTATAGCCGCGGCAGCTTATGGCATAGAAGAAATTGATTTAAAACCCGTTGATAAAATAGTAGGACCAGGTAATTTATTTGTAACTTCAGCTAAAAAGCAAGTTTATGGACAAGTCGGCATTGATGCTTTATATGGGCCAAGCGAACTAGTCATTATTGCTGATGAATTTGTAGACGATCAAAAAGCTAAACAAATTGCCCACGATTTAATGAGCCAGTTAGAGCATGGTTCAGGTTGGGAATCAGCTTGTTTATTCACTAATTCAACTCAAACAGCCCAAAAAGTTTTATTAAGCTTTGAAGAAATTTTAACTAAACAGCCCAATAAAGAAGCAATTAAAAAAGCTTGGGAAAGTTTTGGTGTAATTGGAATAGCTGATAATTTGGAACAATGCGTAAATTTGAGTAATATTTTTGCCCCCGAACACTTAGAGCTAAAGGTTAAAGACTGTCAAAATTTATTACCTTTAATTCGGCATGCAGGTGCCATTTTTATTAATGATTCAAATGAGGCTTTGGGGGATTATTTGGCGGGTCCCAGCCATTGTTTACCAACTGGGCGTTCTGCTCGCTTTTCATCGGGGCTTTCAGTGCTTGATTTTTTAAAAAGAAGCTCTTTAATTGATTTAAAACCTGATCAAAACTTAAAACAAAATACAGCCATTTTAGCTCGCATGGAAGGTTTAGAGGCTCACGCTCAAGCCGCTGAAATTTAAAAGATAGTGAAGGGTAAATTAAATTTCTGAGAGGTTAAATTAAGTAAGCTACAATTAAGTTTTAAGCAAATTAAATGAATTGAAATTTTAAATTAATGAAAGCCGAAAAGATTGACAATAGTAAAAAAAAAAATTTAATTGGCCTAATTTATCTTTGTTATACATTGGGTTTTGGGCCTTTTGTACCATTGGCAGCATTATTAAGCTTTCATAAAAATAAATTCATAGCTGTTCAGTTAATACAAATTTTTTTAATACAGTTTTTAGCTTTCAGTATTATTTTTGGGCTTACTATTAGCCAAGTTTTATACGCACAAATAAATACTATTCCAGCGAATGTTTTACTAGATTCAGTATTTCCTTTTTTTCATGGTCTTTTAGAGCCAATTTTCAAAATTATATTTTTTATACTTTCATTAATAGTTATAAATAAAAATTTAATTCGTTTACCTTTATTTTATAAGTTAGCTGATTTTGTATATAATTTTTTCGCTGCTAAAAGTATTAAAAAAGCCAATATTTTAAATGTATTATTACCCGGTCTGGGCAATTTATTTCTTAATCAAAAAGTATTAGGTTTAGTTTTATCTTTTGCTCATTTTATAATATTAATCAGTACTTTAAGTTTAGTTTTAGCTTATTTTAATTTTCCTTTTGCTAAAAATATTTTAACTAGTTTAGGTTTTTACTTTCGGGTTGGAGACAAGTATTTTACGGAAAATTTTATTAATTTTAATGCAATTATTGGTTTGAGTTTATTATTATTATTTAATTTTTTAATTTCCATATTTGTTTTACCAAAAAATTTAGATTCTAGCTCTCAGCCAGATAATACCAACCATGAAAAAAGACTATTTTGGGGAAGTTTAAGTTTGTCTTATAGTCTCAATTTGGGAGTCTTTTGGGCTTTATTATTATTACCTTTTATATTTTCCAAAACGGAAACTCAAAAATCCATTAAAAAAGAAGCTGAAAAAGTCTATGAAAAGCTATCGGAGGAAAAAAAGCAAAATGAAATAAAAAAAGATAGTGAAAAAAAACCTATTAGAACAAAGCCCGCCCAAAAAACTAAAGAAGTAAACCGTGAATTGAATTTTGACCTTCAGTTAACCAAAGAAATTGACGGAATTAATGAATTTTCTAATAAGAATTTTTCTCCTTCTCAAACTCCAATTTCAAAGCCAAAAGTTACTTTTAGCAAAGGCGACCGACCTTTACCCGAAAAGAAAAATTATGTTAAAGAACATTCCCGTAAAACTAAAAGCTATTCGGAATATATAACCGCTAAAGTCAGAGAAAATGAACGAGATGAATTAGTCTGGAAAAACGCACCCAAACCTTATTCAACTGTTATGCGTTATAGAGTTGGGGCAGATGGTTCTATCTCAGATATTGAAATTGTGGAGCCTTCTAATAATTTACAAACTGATTCAATGGTTGTTTCAGTTATCGAATCAATGAATCCTTTATTAAAACCAAAAAATGGAAAACCCTATTTAATTACCGAATTATTTTGGAATACTCAAGGAGAGGCGGATTTAGATACCGATTTAAAAAGAAAATTAGCTCAATACCCAGACGGTCGTGTCATCGAAGAAATTTAAGCTCAGGTTAGTGTTTGTAAAGCTTGTTTTAAAATATTTGTCATGGCTAAGTAATTATCCGCTGTGGCCAAAGCTTGCCGCCAATAAGCTGCTCCGTCTAGCCCCGAAACATATTTACTAAAATGCCTTTTTAAAGCTTGAATACCTTTTTCTCCTTTATCTTCATAAGCTAATTCAACGTGTATTAGTGCGGTTTCCAATTTTTCTCGCGGGCTTATTTCTTGATAAGTTTCACCCAATAAGTGCTTAACAGTTTGCAAAATCATCCACGGATTTCCAATACAAGCTCTGGCAATGGCTACTCCATGGCAAGAAGTTCGCTCAAGAGCAATTTGGGCTTTTTCCGCGGAAGTAATATCTCCATTGGCAAAAATTGGTATATCAAGTATATTGTTTACTTTGGCAATATAATCCCAATCGGCTACTCCGGTATATGATTGCGAGCGTGTGCGACCATGCAAAGTTAATGAGCTAATTCCAGCATCTTGTAATTTTAAAGCAAAGTCTAGAATATTTTTGTTTTGTTCATTCCAGCCTAAGCGGGTTTTAACGCTAACTGGAATTTTAACCGCTTTTTTTACTTCCCTCACAATTTCTTCCGCCAAGCAAGGTTCCTTCATTAAAGCAGCTCCATCTTTGCCATTTACAATTTTGGGAACTGGGCAACCCATATTAATATCAATTCCGGCCGCTCCTGCATTTTCAGCAATTTTAGCGGCAGTTGCCATCGTATCTGGTTCATGGCCAAATAATTGAATTATTACTTTTTCTTTTTCATCATCACTTAACCGCATACGAGAAGGATTAGTTTGGTATAAAATTCCTTTACTAGAAATCATTTCGGTCGAAAGCCTAACAAACTGGCTATATGAGCCTAAAACACGACGAATTAAACGGCGAAAAACTAAATCGGTAACTCCGGCCATGGGAGGAATATAAATTTTTTCTAGCTTATGATTATTAATTGTTTTGGCCATTATAAATACAAGTATAAAATTATATTATGAAATTATGGAAGCATTTTTTGAATTCGAACTCATCTTAAATAAAGCGTAAAATTTGAGAGAGATCACCTAAAATAGATTAATTTTTGTTAGATAACTAGTAAAACTGCAATTATACAAAAAAGGGCTTGCAGACCTGCTAACCAATTGACAATTTCTTTTTCCTTAAGCCCGCAAAGTTCTAAATGATGATGAAAGGGACTCATTTTAAAAGGTCTCCAATCTTTACCAAAAAACTTTTTAGAAATTTTACAGCTTAATACCTGAAATATTACTGAAGCAGTTTCTCCAAGCGGAATAATAGCAATGAGCAATAAATACCATTCGAGTTTATTAATAAGAGCCAAACTTGCCAAAGCCCCACCTAATAAAAAGCTACCAGTATCTCCCATAAAAACCTTAGCTGGATGAGCATTAATATGCAAAAAACCAAAGCAAATACCACTTAAAGCAATAGCCCAAAAAATTGATGAAATATTAAAAGTGGTTAAATAAATTAAAACTGATAAACCTAAAAAGCTAAATCCCATTACCGAAGCGGCTAATCCATCAAGCCCATCTGTCAAATTACTGGCATTCATGGTGCCGGCCAAAACAAAAAATACTAAAATGCAAAATAAAATAAAATTTAAACTAATTAACAAATTGAAAAATTGCGTTTCCGTTCTCTGTAAAGTAAAAGCGACGATTAAAGACAAAAGAATTTGAGCTATTAATTTTTGAGTTGGCTTTAAACCTTCATTTTGTTTTTTAACTTTTTTCAAATAATCATCCCAAAAACCAATTAAACCGCTAGAAAATATTACTAAGGCTTCCAAACCAATTACTTTATAGTCAAGCGGAACTTTATTAAGAAAAGCAAAAATATAATTAATAGCAAAAACTAAAGGAATGCAAATTATAAAAATTAACCCGCCCGCCGTAGGAGTGAATTGCTTCTTCTGATGAGATTGTGGCCCTTCAGCACGGATAAATTGTATAAAACCTAATTTCTTTAATAAATTTAATAAAAATGACCCAGAGCAAGCCAAGCTTAAATAACAAAGCCCAAATAAAATTAGTGAGTGAATCAAAAAACTTGTTTTGAAGACCATTGTATCAAGGCTTAACAAAAAATAAATTTTAACAGCTTTTTTATTAATTAGTAAATTTTATGTATTTGATAAACTTAAGCTAAGAAATTAAATTAAAATATTTTTCATATGATTTTACCCATTTGTCAGTTTGGAGAAGACTCTTTAAGATGCCCATCGATTGCTGTTGATAAAAAAGAAATTAGAAGTAAATCTTTTAAAAAATTAATTAGAGATATGCTAGAAACTATGTATAAGCTTGAAGGAGTTGGCTTGGCTGCCCCACAAGTTGGAATTAATAAACGTTTGATTATTTTAGATGTTAATTGGTTTGATGGAGAGACAAAACCTTTAGCTTTAATTAATCCAGAAATTGTATATAAAGATGGCGAATTAATGAGCGAAGAAGGCTGTCTAAGCTTTAAGGGAAGCTCCAGCCAAAAAACTGGCGTTCAGCTAAATAAAGTAAAACGTTTTAAAAAAGTTAAAGTGAATTATATTGATTTAGATAATAAAAAACAATCCATTGAAGCCGATGGCAACTTATTATCACGTTGTTTGCAGCATGAGATTGACCATTTAGATGGAATTTTGTTTATTGACCGTGATCCAGACTTGGATGAAGTAATTAAACAATTGGTCAAAAATGGCTTTGAAAGCTCTTTAAAAAAGGAAAAACCAAATCTTGAATTTAATAATTTGGAGAATGTACCAAGCTTAAATTGAATTTTTATTTTGTTTTCTTTCTACTATTTATAACTTAGAAACTTTACTTAAGGCGAAACCCTGACTAAATCACAATGAGAGCTTAATTTTTAATTCTTATTCTCTGAACAAAAGAACTTTTTCAAAGTCAGAGGTTAAAAGATTAATTATGGTAGTTATTAGTGGTGGAGCTGGTATCGGAGCTAATGTAAACGGCGGACTTGATATAAGCAGAAACGGTGTAAGTGGCAATATTGGCGGAGGCATAAATGGAGGTGCTGGCTTTAATATAGGTAGAAGCAATCCTAATCAAAATACCGGAATAGATCCAAATGTTAATATACGCTATGGCAACAATGAACCTGTTATACTTCCGCCTAGCCAAAACTCATATAGGCCTATTAACCCTCCTGCTTATCAAAGCCCATATAATACTGTTAATTATCCTTCTTTAGATAGCTGGAATCGTTCGGGAAGAGATAATCAGCCAAATTATAACTATATAAGTACAAACACACATACAAGTACAAATTCCACCCCTTCAGTTTATCTAGTTCAAGAAGGTCAACCTAATAAACCTTTATTAATTGATAATAAAACTGGTAATAATGAAAAAGTTTGGAATGCCGCTTTAGCAACTCTTAATTCTTTGGCTAATATTTCCTCTAAAGGAACTGGTACGCCGCACGCTATAGAGGATTTAGCTCATTCTTCTAGAACTTTAATAGATAGCCTAAAGGAAAGCGGTGCTTTAAGCTCTTCTCATCAAGAACAGAGAGGATTGTCTGCTTGTAATTCACACGCCCACTCAAATATATCTCCATCTAATTGTTATAGCCCAAATACAGACGCAGCCTCACGCTTAATAATTTCCCCAAATGGGAATCAATTGAGTATAAATGGCTCAAACTACTCTAATAATGGCGGATTAACTTTAGTATCTGATAATAATAGCTACCTTGAGCAACCCACTTATTATAATCAATCAAGTTCAACTTCTAATTACAATGATATTCAAATATCTCAGGGAAATAATGGTTCAGTCATAATTAATTTACCCTCTAACTATAATGACACCCAAACAGTTGCTCATAATCCTTATGATTATTTAAACGCTAATAATTCCCAGACTGCTTGGCCTTTAAACTTAGACTCCAACTCAACTATTACAATTTCGATTTAATAAAGACCGCCTAGCATAGCAAGTAATGAACTAACTGGGCTAAATTCGTGAGTAGCAGGAGTTATCCCAACTTCTCGTGCAAGTGAACCAGCAAGAACTTGTTTACTTGCACGAGTTTGAGCAGGAGCGGAAAGACAGTTAGTGCAAGCTTTAGTGGAATCTACAACCATAGTAGGACGGGTGGAATTAGCAGCTTGGCTAGCAACAGGAAAAGCGGAAGGATAAGGGCGGTTAAAAGTTACTTGCATTTGTTTGATTTCTTTGAAATTATGTTTTTTATTCAAAGATTGATATTCAGAAGAATAAACCCATTTTTTGCCAAAACCGCTAAAACTAACAATTGATTAATAAATGATTTTGAAATTTATAAAATAAATTAAATCTAAAGTAAATATGAAGAAAATCTAAAGATAAAAAGATAAATATACTGATTTTTTGTAAAACTTTATTTACTTTTGGCAAAACAATACTTAATTCAGCAAATAGACGAATTATTCAAGATAAATGCTATAAAAATATTTATATAGATTAGGCATATCCAATTTAAAAGACTTATTTATGAAATCTCAGCCGCTACGATTTAAATATTTAATTGCTCTTTTTCTCTTTAATCAAGGTTTTTGTACTTTAGCAAATCCAGTTTTACAAAAGCCTAATCAAGCTTCTGACCCAAATATGGTGCAAAATAAATATTCTCCGTCACCTGAAGCTGTACAGTGGGCAAACCGAGGAGTAGATTTAGCTGCCCAAGGAGATTATCCGGCGGCCATTGAAAACCTTTTTGAAGCTTGGAAACTCAATCCTGAAGCGTCTAATTTGTATGCTAATAATTTAAGTATTGTACATAATAATTATGCTAAGTCTTTAATCGAAAAAGGTAAAAAAGAAGAAGCTTTAAATCAGTTTCGAAGAGCGGTTTTTTTCAATGAAGATAATAAAACTCCAGCTAATAATCTGGATATTCTTTTTAAAGATTTAAAGATGAATCCGAATGATTTTCAGCTGCGATTAGCCACGGCTCAAAAATTAAGAAATAATGGCTTTATTCATGAATCAGTTGCGGAATATTTAAAAGCTTTAAGTTTGGTTAAAAGTCCTAGTGCGGAAGAATGGAAAACTAAACTAGAATTAGGCCAAATTTACCAGGTTTTATTTTCAATTTATGCTTCAAATCCGGTTGGCAAAGCCAGATTTAACCGAATGCAAATTTTATGTAAACAATTAATTAATGCTAATAATAAAGATAATCGGCCTTTTATTTTGCTGGGCAGAGCTAATTTGATAGCTGAAAAATTACCGGAAGCAATTGAGGCTTTTGAAGGAGCTTTAAAAATTAACCCTAAAGATGAAAGTGCTTTGGAAGGTTTAATTGGTGCTTGGAAAAGAGTAGTTGAAATTGCTCCGAATGAATCAGCTAATCAATTAGGTTTATCAAATGCTTTATTAAGAGCTGGCTTTACCGAAGAATCAAATAAATCTTTGCAAAAAGCTAAAGCCCTCGATCCAAAAAATCCAGAAATTGAGAAATTACAAAATACTGCCAAAGAATTAGACCAAGAATCGGAATTAGTACGCATTGCAGAAAGAGCTTTGGAAGCGCAAAAAGCGGGCAAGTACGACCAAGCCATTGATTTATACAAAATTGCTATTAATAAATTACCGCCCAAACCGGAATACGCCAATATTTATTATAATTTAGGTTTAGCTTATCAAGCCAAAGGACAGACTGAATTGGCTATTAGTGCTTTTAATCAATCTATAAAATTAAATCCTAATAATAAAGATTCTCGTATAGCAATTGAAAAAATCAATCAGCAAGCTTTAGCTAATCGCAAAAAAATGGCTGAGCAAGCGGTTGCTTTACAAGCTGAGGGGAAATTAAATGAAGCAATTGCTTTGTATCAAAAATTTTTAAAAGACTTTCCTAATGATGCACAAACTCATTTTAATTTGGGTACCGCTTACCAAGAGCAAAACAAAATGAATGAAGCTTTGCAGGAATATAAAAATGCTGCCAAATTAGCTCCTGATAATAAAGAATTTAAAGAAGCTGTTAATAGTTTGGAAGGAGCCATTAATAGCGGTGCTTTTAAATCTGCACAAGCCAAAGATGTTTTGCAACAAGCAGTAGCTTTGCAAGAAGGTGGAAAATTAGACCAAGCTATTACCAAATATCAAGAGGCTTTAAGAATTGACTCTAAGAATGGGCAAATTCATTTTAATTTAGCGACTGCTTACCATGCCAAAAATAAATTACCCGAAGCAATTGCTGAATATAAAGAATCGTATAAGCTTGACCCAGCCAATTACCCAGAAGCAAGTTATTTTGTCGCTTCTCTGCTTGAATCTCAGGCCAAATCAGCTGAAGCAATATTATTTTATAAACGTTACCTTGAAGATCAACCAAATAAACAATATTCAAAACAAGCGGAAGAGCGAATTAGTGCTTTGTCTCAACCTTAAAATAAAATCAACAAATTGAAAAATAGTAGTAAAATTTAGTTAAAGTACTAATCTTTAAATAATCATGTTTAAAACCATACTTAAACCTTTAGCAAGAATATCTTTTTTGAGTTTTTTAAGCTTAAATATTTTATTTCCTTTTAATGCTTCAGCTGAAGCCACTACTAATAATTTGCCATCGGGTGAGCTTGAATATAAAGAAAAAGCCAATGCCTTATTAAAAACTTTGGATGGAAATAAAGATAATAAACTTAGTCCGAATGAAGTTAACCTTAGCTTTAGATTAAGACGTTTTCAATACGTAGATAAAAATCAAGACGGTTATTTAGATGAAATTGAACTGACAGATTCCTATCGAAAATCAGCTCTCTATCAAGCTCAAAAAAATTCCCAAAATGGGGGAAATAAGCCTTTCCTTGAACAAATTGTTCAAAAAATCAGCCCGCCAATTAATTCAAATAACCAAGTTGTTAATAGTTCAACAGTTAATTTAACTCCGACCAATATTAATATTAAAGATTCGGGTCTTCGTTATACAGTAGAACCGGGTGATTCTTTATTTAGTATTGCTAAAAGATATAATATTGTGAATCAAGATTTAATGAAAATTAACCAAATTGATGATGCAACTAAGCTTCCTGTCAGTAAAGTTTTAATTATTCCGGCTTCTCAGAAAACAATTAATCCTTAAAATTTTTGGAACTTAAAATATTATTAATTGTCTTAAAACTTAATATTAAATTTTAAATTAAAGTAAAATTGCTATCTTAAACTTGATTAATTTGGTAATTTTAATTTGGTTTTTCGGTGGAAAAGTTAAAAAACTAATAAATTAATGATGAATAAAAAAATGAAATCCTCTAAAGCTAAAGATTTAAAAAAACATTTATATCTCATTCATTCAGCTGAGCAACCGAAAAACAAAAAATTCAAAGTTTATAGCAGTTCTCCATTTCAAAGATTAGCTAATCGTCTAAAATTCTTTAATAAAATTGCTTTGAATCTGTCAATTATTGGCTTTCTGGGTGCTGCTATTTCTTATTTCTGCTTGTTGTCTTTACAGTTTGAAATTTCTCAGCATTTAAGGCAGCTTGAAACTCAAATGAAAAACCGGGAGGATTTAAGAAGTTCTTTAGGTAAAATTTATTCTTGGTCTAATTTATACACTGAAGCCCAGAAAGCTAATTTGCAACAAGCCAGTCAAATTGAAATAGTTAAAACTAAACCGTCTTTAGCTCATAATATTTATGATTTAATGCATTAAAA
>JAAFJH010000048.1 GCA_013298875.1 Synechococcales cyanobacterium bin2.concoct.b11b12b14.033 | reverse complement strand
GTGAAATTGTACACTAAATATAGATTTGCTTTTATACTCAAATCCTTCCACGGTCTCATCATTCAAAGATTTGTGGGTAATTTTTACTTTATTTAAATCTAAACTGCTTTCTAAGACTGCATAGCCATGATTTTGACTAGTAATATAAACTTTATTATTATTTAAATCTTTAACTGGATGATTACTTCCACGATGTCCAAATTTTAATTTAAAAGTCTTAGCTCCGTCGGCCAAAGCCAAAATTTGATGTCCTAAGCATACTCCAAATATAGGTGCCAGTTCCGAATCAATTAATTTTTTAACGGTTTCCTGAGCTTTTAAACAAGCAGCTGGATCTCCCGGACCATTTGATAAAAATATACCATTTGGTTTTAGTTTTGTAATTTGTTCAAAGTTTGCATCAGAAGGTAAAACCCATAAATCATAACCTCTTTGAGTCAATAAATTGAGCATATTTATTTTTAAGCCAAAGTCCAAAACTACAATTAAACCTTTTTTCTCAAAAGTTTGACTATTTACAAAATATGGCTCTGGACAAGTAACTAAAGAAGCCAAATCTTTTTTATCCATAGAAGGAAATTCATTTAATTCTATTTTTGCATTTTTAAAATAATCTTTTTCAAGACAATTATCTTCTGTGCTGATTAAAGCCTTCATGGCTCCTTTCGAACGGATTTTCCGAGTAATTTCTCTTGTATCAATACCGTATAAACCATTACAATTGTATTTTAATAAAAAGTCATTTAAGTCTGACTCTTGCCCTCTCCACGAAGAATTAACTGGGCTAAAGTTTTTAATAATTAAGCCAGACGCAAAAATCTGACGTGATTGATTATCTTCTAATTCATTAATTCCATAGTTTCCAATTTCCGGATAAGTTAAAGTTACCATTTGGCCGGCATAACTAGGATCCGTCAAAATTTCTTGATAGCCCGTTAAGCCAGTATTAAAAACAATTTCTCCAAAAGACTTTTTGTTAAGCTGTCCTAAAGCATAACCTTCATAATAACTATGATCTTCAAGAATTAAAATTGCTTTTTTATTCATCATTTATTTGGACGAAATTAACTTGTTCTTGATTGTCCTAGTGCTAAAGTTAAATTTAAAACCTTGCCCTTGAGCTTGCAAATATTCGTCTACTTGTTCCCATAAAGGTCTTAGCAAAGAATCTTTGGATTTTAAATGTTTTTTAGCTTCATTTAACCAATTTTCTAATAAAGGAATTTGTTTTAGGCGTTTTCCAGTTTTAATCAGCTTTTCGGTGGTTAAATGTAATTTTTTTTCTTTTTGTCCACTTTGTAAATTAACAACCGTTTCAATTAATAAATCTGCCAGTGCTGATTCAACTAATTCATTCAAATCACTTGCTGAGTTCAGGTTTTTAAGGCTATTAACAACTTTATTTATATCTATCTTCTCTGGGTCAAGCACCGGAGTTTGCTTTTGGGTTAAAATAATATCTAAAATCTCTGCTTTATCTTGGACTGATGGAGGTCCTACTAAAATATGTTTATTAATTTTATTTGAAGCTAAAAATTCAGGATCAAGATGCCAAGGCTTGCTCGTATTCACCAAAAGGCCAATCTGATTATTCATTGGATAGTCGGGACTCAAATTATTAATTAAAGTATTTAATAAATTACTGCGGAAAAAATATGACTGATTTAAAGTATCAGGTGATGTACTCTGGTGAGCTAACCAAAGGATTTCATCTAAGTAAATAATGGCCGGTTTGCTTTCACGGGCAAGCTGAATAATATGAGCTAATTTGGCTTCCGCTTCTTCAAAGTCTAAATCACAAAAATCAGAAGATTTAATGAGTAAAAAGTTAATTTCGGCTTCATGCGATAAAGCTCGGGAAATAAATGACTTGCCGCAGCCAGATGGGCCATATAATAAAACTTTCGGATTGGTAGATTTAGAATACAAACCGCAAAGCTGAGGATTTTTTAAAGGTAAAATTAATTCTTGAATTAAAGCCTGTTTTACTTTTCTTAAACCGCCAACTTGGTCAAAGGTAATAATTTTACGAGTTGGATTCGAGCTTTCACTTTCTTCATCAAATCCTTCATTTTCGTTTTTATTTTTATTAAAATTTTCATCTGAATCGGAATTATTACCATCTGAAGATGAAGATTCTTTTTGCTCATAATGAGAGATTTCAAAGAGAATATATTGTGTATGTTTATTGGCTAAAGCCATGGGCGGAAAATGGAAAGGCAAGCCAAAGCCTAAAGCTAATGGATTATCTGAAGTGGCATTATCATTACTCTTTTGATTTTCTTGTAGGCGGTTTAAATGATGCTTAATAAATTTTAAAAATGAAATTTCAGACTGTAAAAGCGAAGAATCTTGGGCAATTGCAATATCAAGCCACTTTGAAGCTTCGGAAAAATCTTGTTTTTTGGCTAAAACCTTGGCATATATTAAAGCTTGTTCTTTATTGAGCTTATTACTTTTATAGGAAGCTAAGGAAGAAAGATAAGAATGGGCTTTGTCATAGAGATTTTTTTGCCAATTTATTTTTGCTAAGCCCCACAAAGCACTCGACGACTCTGGGTGAGAACTTATGATTTCACTTAAAAGAATTTCGGCACGGCTTAAATTACCCTGAGACATTAGTAAAAAAGCCAATTGTTCCTTAGCTTCTTCATCTAATGGAGATTCTTGCAATTTATTTTCGAGTATGCGGATTAATTCTTTAGGATTCATAAAATCTAATGTTTAGACCACCGAATATAAGTTTACTAAGTTTATGCTTCAAAGAATTAAAAAACTAGTTTAAAATCTTTTCTAAGTAAAAAATTATAGCTTTAAATACTCAAACTTTATTATCTGAACTTACAAATATTTATATAGACATGACAAATACAAATTTAGTATCAGTCCAAAATGCAATCTCTGAAGTGCAAGAAATGACTATAAATATGGGGCCTCACCATCCGGCTACCCATGGAGTTTTAAGGCTAAAATTAAAATTAGACGGTGAATCAGTAGTTTCGGCGGAGCCAATTATCGGTTATTTGCACCGTGGCATTGAAAAATTAGCCGAACAGAGAAATTATTTTAATTATCAGGTTGATATTGACCGAGTTGACTATTTGGCTGGTATGCATAATAATGAGGCTTTCTCGATTGCGATTGAAAAATTACTAGGACTTGAAATTACGGATCGGGCAAAATATATACGTGTTATTTGTTCAGAACTTAATCGTATAACTTCACATTTACTATGGCTTGGCACTTGCTTAATTGATATGGGAGCCATGATGGGTTTTCCTTTTTATCCATTCAGAGAACGAGACCGCATTTTAAATTTTTTGGAAGAAATTTCTGGGCAAAGAATGATGTTTAATTTTATTCGGATTGGTGGCGTTAAAAAAGATGTTAGTGCTGAATGGCTTAAAAATGTAAAAGAATTTATTGGTGGTGAGTTTTTAGCCAGATTGAGTGAATACGAAGATATTGCCACTCAAAATCCGATTTTTATGAGCCGTATGAAAGGCATTGCTTATTTGCCAGCCAAAGTAGCTCTTGATTATAATATTACTGGGCCTTCTCTGCGGGCGAGTGGAGTGGATTTGGACTTGCGTAAAAAACAAGATTATTCGGCTTTTTCAAAATTTGATTTTAAGGTGCCAATTTCCACTGATGGTGATTGTTATGCTCGTTATATTTGCCGTATTAAAGAAATGTATGAATCGGCTAAAATCGTAACACAAGCTATTGAAGGTTTACCGGAAGGGCAAGTTATGGGTAAAAAAATCTTGCCGGGTTTAAAGCCACCCAAAGGGGAAACATATGGAGCAGTTGAATCACCCAGAGGGCATTTAGGTGTTTTTGTAATTAGTGATGGTAGCTCTTCTCCGTATCGAGTCAGATGGCATTCTCCTTCTTTCAATGCGGTTTCAATTTTATCTTATTTACTAACGCAAGGTGGAAGCAATAATAATTTTAATGAGAAAAAAAACTTAAGGATATCTGATATTATGGCTTGTATCGCTAGTTTAGATTTTATTATGCCAGACGTGGACAGGTAAAGTTGTGTTTAAAATTAAAAAAATAACAAATTGAAAAATAATAAATGGAATAAATAATGCCGGAAGAAATCGCCCACCAAGAGAAAAAATGGCTTTTAATTTACTTGGCTCCAAACTATGTACGTAAAGCTTTAATTAAGTTTAATTCTGGCAGCCCTGATACCGAAAATATTTTTAGCTTTGAAGCAGAAGAATGGATTGATTTATACTCAGCCGATAATTTATTTGCTTGTCCGAATAAACCAATTTCAAAAAGAGAGCAGCTCGAAATTATTTATAAAATTAGAGATTGGGTTAAGGATTTTGAAAAGCAAAACTCAATACTTTCTTCACCTAATCAGGAAAATCAAACTATTATTTTGGCTCCGCAAGAAATACAATTAATTGACGGAATATCCCAAATAATTTCCCAGTTAAATGCTCAGCTAGGCTTACAAATTGAATTTATTAATTCGCTCGAATATTCACGTCAATCTTTTATGGGAGCCAAATTAAGCTTATCCAATTATCGTAATAATTCACGCTTGGCTCATATTAACTTGCAGCAAAATGAGATTTTAATTGTTTTGGGTGATTTATTTAAACAGGAAAAAATTATTCGGATTGAATTTGGAATTGAAGAAATAGCTGATGTAATCAATGTTTTAAGAAAACAAGGTGATTTTTCATCTTTATCTTTATTCGTTAAAGCAAAATTATATCGTTTCATTGAGCAAATTCGTCTTTTTGGAAAGCCACAATTAATTACTTTTGATGAAAATACTTCCCGATTGATCTCTAAAGGGCTAATACGTGACGATAAAGCTCAAAGGATTAATGCAGACTGGATACGTCAATTAGCTCATAAAATAACCGATTCCAATTTTCAATATTTAATTAATTCCGTCGATTGGGTTAATAGTGAATCTTTAGATTATGTTTCAGCTCATTTTATTTTGCTAAGTTATTTGCTAGAAGCCTTAGACACCAATATTTGTTGTTTGGATAATGACCATAAATTAAAAGGTTTTTTGATTAATAATTTAGTTGAAGATGGTGAATTGCAAGAATTATTTGCAGGCCACAAAAATGATTGGAAAAAAAGTGCTTATGAGGTTTTAATTCATTTGAATTCAACCGAATTTAATAATTCAACCCAATTGGCAAATTTATGTAATAAAGCTTTTGAGTCGGGTTTTAATTGGCTGCACAAATGGTTAGAGCGGGATAAAAAAATACTTTGGATTTCCGCTTTTTTCAATAATTATTTAGCCAAATTTTCACCCGACGTGGCTTTAGAAATATTACAAGAAGTGCAGGGTTTCAATTATGCCGATTATCAAATGGCAGTTTCTATTATAGGCCTATCGAGCAGTCGCAATTTAACTGGACAATCTAAATATTTAGATTTATTACCACCTGAACAAAGAAGTAAAGCCCGAAAAATGGCTTCCATCATTCAATTGGCAAAAGCTTTGAATATCACTGGACGTTCGGCTATTTACGATATTTCGCTTGAAAATCAATTTAATAATAAAGGAAAAGTTATTTTAAAAATTTGGCCACGTTTAAATGTCGAGCCAGAGTTAATTCAATTAGGTGTTTTAAAAAAATCTTTTGAAAATCAATTTGAAAAAAAGCTAGAAACTGAAGTTAAAAATGAAGTTTAATTAAAAATTTAAATCTTATCGAGAATTAAACCACTAGCTTTTTCTAGCTCATTAAGAGCCTTATTATAATCAGTAATGGCTGTGGCTAATCTTAATTTAGCTAAAGATAAATCATTCTGGCGTGTTAAAACCAAAAAATTAGTTGAAAGCCCAGATTTAAACTTTTGAATTTCAGCACCCAACTGTCTTTCAGCTGCCTTTAAAGAAGCGGTGGACGCATCAATTCGAGCTTGAGTGGTAATAAGAGAATTAAATGCATTCGCAATATCAGCTTTAATTACTTGTTCCAAATTCATAAATTCCAAGTTTAATTGGTCTTTTTCAAGCTTTACTTTTTTTAAAGTTCGGGTGGTAGTTTGCGGACTGATTGGCCAGGACATATTCAAACCAATTTTGATCGTATTAAAGTCTTGCGAAGCTAAATTTTCCAAATTATCAAGATAATCACCTTGGAAGCGAGGCCTAATCGAGCCACCACCACCAAAAGTATTATTTGAAATGGTTTGAGGTTTTCCGGCCAAGCCTTGAGTTGAATAACTGCCAATTAAGTCTAATTGAGGAAGTCCACGATTTATATAATATTTTTTGTCTAATTCTTTTAGTTCAAGCTTTTTTTTAATTTCAAAAAATTCAGGTCTTTTAGTCAAAGATGCTTCCAGAGCTTGTTCAATTGAAATATAATTAGTTTGAGGCCTTAATATTTCAGTCGGTTTTACTTTTTTATGCCAATAAAATGAATCCAACGAGGGAGCAATTAAAACTTTTAAACTATTTTCGGCTCTAAATAATTGTTCTTGAGCTTGAGCTACTTCTTCTTTTCGCCTTTCAACTTCAGCTTCCGCTGAGACAATTTCAATTTTAGGTGCATTGCCAATTTCGGCTAGGCGTGTCGTTCTATATAGTTGTGTGCCGGCCAAATCAACGGCTTCTTTTTTTATTTCAATATTTTTATAAGCCAAAAGCAAGTCCCAATAGTTAATAGCCGTTCTATACAAAGTATCTTGCAGTTTTTTCTGAAAAGTATAATCAGCTAAGTCTTTATTTAATTTTAAAGTTTTGACCTGCCTACGATTATCATTCATCCAGAAACCTTTTAGTAATGGTTGTTTAATTGAAAAAGTTAAAACTGAAGCATTTTGGGGCTTTAAAATTTGGAAATTATTATTATTGCGCAAACGATTATTATCAAAATTGACTCCGTACTGAGTACCAAAAGGCAAAACGCCCGATAAATAAGGATTTACTTCCCATCTTTCTTCAATTAGTCTTCCATCCGGTACACTCGCAAACACATTTGCAACGGGTGTTTTCTGATTTTGAAAAAAAGTTTCAGCTCCTAATACCGGAGCATATAAGCCTTTGCTAATTTGATAATCTAAGCCAGCAATAGTTTTCGCTTCATCTTCAATTTTCAATTCCAAATTATTTTTCACTGATTCTGCTAAAGCTTCTTCTAGCGAAAGAAAACTTATATCTTTGCTATCTTTAATTATTTCAGCTTTTAAAGTTACTTCTTCATTATCAGGGTTTTCTGAATTATTTTCTTTCTCAGCCAAACATTCGGTGAAAATATTTAAAGTAAAAAAACTAATTAAACTAATTAATAAAATTTCTTTTTTGGGATATTGAAATTTAAAAAAACACGATTTCATGGGGAAATTTTAAAGTAAAACTTAAGCTATATTTTGAATTGGAATTTTTTAAATAATAACAATTTACTTTCGGTTTGAATAAAAGTTTAGGTTTTGGTATTTATTTCTTGCTTTATAGGCTGGCATGCCTCTCTTTAGAAAGCAAAGTCATACGCTTTTATCTATGATTAATTTACTTATTTTCTTTTGAAGTGGGTTTATTATTAAAAATTTGCCAAATCGAATTAACTAAAGCCTCAATTTCGGCCATGCAAATAAGTAAACCATGGCATGGACAAGCTAAATTCAATAATATTACTAATTTATCCATTAAGGAAGCATTTGGTTCAAAATTAGTATTTGGATTTAAAATAAAACGCCCCGCAAGGAAAGTAGCCGCTACTTTAGCCAAAGCTCCGGTTAAATTAATACCATTTTCCCAATTATCTGGAGCTACTTGGATACCAATATCTTGCAAAGCTTGGAGGCCAGTATTTAAACCAGCTAATTTGAAAACTAAAGAAAGTTTATTATTTTGAAAAGGCTCAATTAAAGCTTCCGTCAAACCTTTTTCAGCATATACTTCGGCTTTTTCTAAGCTAAATTTATAACCATTTCTTTTGATGCGGGGCATTATATTAAAAATCATCATTGAAGCCAACATGCCACTTGACAGTCTGGTAAAATAAATAGCCATTTCTTTAAGCTCTTTTAAAGCAAAATCTTGCCACTTGGCCTGCTTCAAATTGTGTACATGTTTTATATTTGAATCTTTTATTTGCTGCTTGTCTTTGGCCTGATTAGGATGAGCAGTTAAAAAATCAAAAAGCTGATTAATCAAATAAGTTACTGACACAGCAATGCCAATTCTCTGCAAATCAAAAAGTGAATGCAAAACCGTTTTCCAAGGAATTGAATTGACTTGTCTGGGAGAAGTCTGAGTTTTACTTTTAGTAGTAGCAGAAATAATAGGCGAATAAATATTTTGCTTCCCAGCTTGCTGAATGCCTGAATGAAAATTCGAACGTGAAATTACTGCCGGAGAAAACAAAATAATATTTTTATTAAAAAGCTTATTGAATATTATATAAACTTATCGCAACTTAGTTGCATTTAGGAAAAATTTAAAAAACAAATAAGGTAATAAAAACACTTTTTTTGGGAAACTCACAAAGGCTCTTTGATTAAAAACATCATAATCATTGTTTTCCACTGCATTCAAAATATTTTCATAAACGCCCAAAGCAATGGCAATTGATAAACCACCAATTGGCTTTAAATACTTTAGCCCAGCCCAACTTTCAGCGTATAAAAGCCTTGCTCTTTGAATTTGCAAATTAACTAATTGTTTAAAGTTATCATTTTGGTGCCAAGAAATTGGATTTTGATAATTACAATTAAAAACTTCAAAATCCGCTTTGGGCAAATAAATACGATTTCGCTGTAAATCTTCATTAATATCCCGAATTATATTAGTTAATTGCAAAGCTATGCCTGCTTTGATAGCATAAGTTTCCATTTCAGTTTTGTAGTCTTGTTTAAATCCAAGAATATAAGCACTCATTAAGCCAACTGTCGAAGCAACCTGATAACAATATTCAGCTAATTCAGCAAAACTATTATATTGTTTATGAGTCAAATCACTTTTGCAGCCTGTAATTAAATCGAGCGGATATTGCATTGGGATTTTATATTTATTAATAATTTGTTTGAATTCAGCCAAAATTTCATTTTGAGGGCAATTTTGCTTGAAGTCTAATTCCCAAGCTAAAAGTTTATCCAAGCTTGCATTTGGATTATCTGCCAAATCATCTGTCAATCGGCAAAAAGCATATAAAGACCAAATTGCTTCTTTGGCTTTGGGTGGTAAAAACTGGCTAGCAAAATAAAAACTTTGCGAATTAGCTTTAATGATTTTTTCAGCTGTTGACATACTACTAATTAAATCAAATTAAATTTTAAAGCTGAATTTGAGAAGAAAAGAAATCTTTCAGAGCATAATCCTCTCCGAAAAAAATTAAAGAAGGTTTGAAGCCTAGAATATTATTTTGTAAATTATCTATGAATTTTAACTTACTTTTATCATCCAGCGGAAGTAAAATATCTTCATGTAATAAAATCAAGCGTGGCTTAGTAATTAAAGCTCGACTAATAAGGATTTGGGAGATTTGACTATTTGGTATATTTTTACCTTTACTGTCAATTAAGGTATTTAAACCTGCTGCTGAATTACTAATTTCTAAATCTAAACCACTGGTTTCCAAAGCCAATTTTAAAGGTAGTTTTTCGGTGCGTCCTAAAATAATATTTTCCTGCAAGGTAGCTTCAAAAATGTATTCGGAGTTTTTTTGAATAAAAGCAATTTCTTTTCCCAATGAATCAAGACTCAAATCTTTTATTTCTAAATCATCAAAATAAATTAGTCCTTTATCAGCCTTGCACAAACCAGCCAAAAGCTTAAATAAACTATTTTTGGTTAAACTTAATTTTGAGTCAATATTAATCCATTCACCAGGAGCCAAATTAAAGCTAAAATTTCTAATAATTTCGTTTTGATCTTTTTCGGTAATTATATAATTAAAATGTATATTTTTACATTCTATTTTTAAACCCAAATTACTTGAAATTAAGGCTTTATTTCCGGTTTGGAAGGAAGGACTAGCCAAGTCATGCAAAAGATTTAATTTGCTTAAAGCAGTTAAAAAGTCAAATATTATATCAGTTTGATTTATAAATTTATCAAGACCCGACAAGCTAGAAGTTACTAATAATTCCGCTGCAATTAATTGCCCGAGCGTTAATTGTCCTTCAATTACTAACATACCGCCCAGTGCTAATAAACTGCTATTAGCCAAAATTTGCACTAAAAAGCCTAAAATTTGCTGTCTCATTAAAATTTTAAAATGGTTTTGGCGAGAATTTATATAATTCAAATTTATATTGTCAGTTTTCTTAATTAAATAATCATTATCAACATTAAACTTAATTGAGTCTTGGCCAGCCGCTAATTCTTGCAACCAATGAATTAAATTATATTTGTAGCTTGATTCTTTCAGTGAAGTTTTAAGGCCGCCCAAACCGCCCAGATAAAGCGTTAGGATACTGGCGACAAATATAAATAAAGCTAATAAAGAAAAATAAAAATGGTAAAAACATAAAACTATCAAACCAATTAAAGCTTGTAAAACTGCTGCTAAGCCGCCTACCAAAAGTTTAGAATAGCTTTTTTGCAAAGATAAAACTTCAAAAAATAAATTCACTTCTTTATTAGTCAAAGCATCTTTATCAGCCAATTTAATTCTATCTACTAAGTCAAATGAATTACTCACAAAGACTCTTTGCTGAATGATTTCGACTATATAACGTTGAATTACTTGTAAAATACCAATTAAAATTAAAACCCCCATTACCAAAGCAGTTAAAATATAAAGAGGCTGCAAAACAACACCAAAGGCAATAATATTAACCAGTTCCTGAACAGCTAGAGGAATAATTAAATACAAAAGCCCAATGACAAAAGCATAAACAATAATTACTAAAATATCGCTTTGCTCGGCTTTAATCGTTTTAAAAAGTAATTTATTTATATTGTCTGTGGGTAAACTCATAAATTGATTTGGAATTTAAAACTATAAGAAATAATTTCTTTGTATTATCATAAATCAATTTTTTGAATCAAGATTTTCCGGATTAAGAGAAATACAAAATTAAGAAATATAAAATTAATTAAATTAAATTTTTTAACTAATGAATATCCTTGCTTTTGAAAGCTTAATCTAATAGAATGTGTCAAAATTTATACAAAAAGAGTAGCAAGAATAAATGAATGTCCCACAACGTAATGATAGACTGCGTCGCACATATGGTTTTGATGAAATTTCTCTCTCTCCCAATGGGCAAACCCTAGACCCTAGCCTATGTGATGTAAAAACTAATTTAGGCAAATATCAATTAACAACTCCCATTATTGCTAGTGCCATGGACAGTGTTGTCTCGCCCAGCTCAATTAGTCAGTTAGCTGATGAAGGTGTATTAGGGGTTTTAAATTTGCAAGGGCTTTGGACACGCTATGAAGATGTTGAATCCAGACTAGAAGATATACAATTAGCCGGGGATGAGTCTTTTGTTGGTTTAATGCAAAAATTATATGCTGCCCCCGTCCAAACTGATTTAGTGGCCAAGCGAATTGAAAAAATAAAGAAAAACAATAAATTAGTGGCGGTGTCAAGCGTTCCACAAGAAGTAGAAGGATTAGAGCCAATTATTGCCGAAGCCGGAGCCAATTTTTTATTTGTGCAATCAACCGTTACTTCCATTAAACATACCGGGGTTTTTCCCAGCTTAGACTTAAACAAACTATGTAAAACCAGCAAATTAACCATTATTGCAGGTAATTGCTCATCTTATAAAATTGCTTTGGAATTAATGGAAACAGGAATAGCTGGTTTATTAGTTGGTATTGGACCAGGGGCAGCCTGTACTAGCCGAGGAGTTTTAGGAGTTGGGGTTCCGATGGCAACTGCTATTATGGATTGTGCAGAGGCAAGAGATGAATTTGAAAGACAAACTGGTAAAAGAATTTGTGTGATTGGAGACGGGGGAATTGTTATTTCGGGAGATATCTGTAAAGCTATTGCTTGTGGAGCTGATGCTGTGATGATTGGTTCACCGCTTGCAAAAGCAAAAAATGCACCAGGACGTGGTTATCATTGGGGAATGGCTACTCCTAGCCCTGTTTTACCACGAGGTACCAGAATTAAAGTTGGCTCAGTGGGAACTTATCAGCAAATTATTAATGGACCCGCAGCTTTTGATAATGGTTGTCATAATTTAATTGGAGCTTTAAAAACCTCAATGGGGACTATGGGTGCCAAAAATATAGTGGAAATGCAAAAAGCTGAAATAATAATTGCCCCAACCATTTTAACCGAAGGAAAAGTCTATCAACAGTCTCAAAGGCTAGGAATGGGATCAGTTAAATAAAAAAACAAACTGAAAACCTCATTGAATTTTCTTTTCACAAATTGAATTTAAATAGCAAATTGAACATTTAGGGTTTTTTCCAGCTATACAAATTTTCCGTCCTAACTCTATTAAAGCTACATGAACTTGATAAGCTAATTCGCCTTGTACTTGAGGCTGCAAAAATTTATGGGCTTTTACCAGATTAGTTTCGGCTGGCATAATATTTCCCACACGTTTTAAAATCCTAAATAAATGTGTATCAATCGGGAAAGTACCCCGCTTAAAAGCAAACATTAATAAACAAGAAGCTGATTTAATGCCAATTCCTTTTATTTTAATTAAAACCTTTAAAGCCTCCTCATCCGAAAGAGTATGGATGAAATCCAAGTTTATATTCAACCAATTATGTTCATGTAAATAATTAAGTGCATTTAAAATATAATTAGCTTTTATTTTCGACAAGCCGCAAATTTTAATTGATTTGATTAGGTTTTCAATATTATTTTCTGCTAAAAGCATTTTATAATTTGGATAATTAATTTTAAAATTCTTAAAAGCACGGTCTGAAAGCTCATCAGTAGTCGACTGATTTAAAATCAATAAAATTAATAAGTCTAGTGGCTTATGCTGAGAATTCCTCGTTTCATGAAAGTCTTTATTATTCTCTAAAATTAATTTAATTAAAGTTTGAAATTTATTCACGTCCCAAACAAAAATTATTTATTAAGTAACCAGCGAATTAGCCCAATCAAACTACCAATTAATAAAATTATACTTGGTAAAACAGTTAAACCAAAACCAGCAAATCTGGCTTCCGCTTTTTTATAATATCCCAAAGCAAAAACTATTCTTCCAATTGGCCAAATTGCCCCAATAATACTTGCCCAAATCGGACTTACAAAAATAGCAAAAATCCAAAGAGCGGGCAAAAATAAAATGATTTGCTCAACGGTATTTTGTTGAACACGGTAATATCTCTCGAAATCCGGATTACCAGTTGTAGCAGGTGGAACAATTTTGTATTTTGCACGTGCCCGGCCAACATTAATGCTAAGGATAAGATAAACAATTAGAGAAGCAACTGTTACTAATGCTGGATATATAAAATTTGAAAGATTCATAATTAATAACTAAAAAGGAGTTTAAAGTTTTATAATTCGAGCCATGAGAGATTCGAACTCCCGACACCCCGGTTCGTAGCCGGGTCCTCTATCCAACTGAGGTAATGGCCCAATCCGATTTGAGCTAAAATTTTAGCATAATTAATTTAATTTCAAAATATGAAACTCAAAGATTTATTTAAATTCAGACAAAAAAAAACTAAAATTCTTGCACCTGATAGCCTTTCAGATAAGGAATTATCCGATTTATGGACACAATGCCCTGCCTGCAAAATTACAATTTATAATGCCGAATTAAAGACTAATTTAATGATTTGCAACAAATGTGATCATCATTTTCGGATAAATTCGCAAACTAGAATTGAGCAATTAATTGATACAGGTAGTTGGCTGCAAATTGGCGACAATATTACTACTTCCGATCCATTGAATTTTACCGATTTAAAAGCTTATACCGAAAGTATTGAAGCTGCAAAAAAACGCTCTGGTTGCACTGAAGCAATTGTAACTGGCTTTGGTAAAATTAATAATTTAGAAATTGCTTTGGGAGTTATGGAATTTAATTTTCTGGGTGGCAGCATGGGAGCAGTCGTAGGCGAAAAAATAGTCCGTTTAGCAGAAGAAGCTTTAAAAAGAAAAATTCCTTTGATTTTGATTTCCAGCTCAGGCGGAGCAAGAATGCATGAAGGTTTATTGAGTTTAATGCAAATGGCTAAAACTTCGGCAACTTTAAGTAAACTAAAAGAACAAAAAATATTATTTATTTCTGTTTTAGCTGATCCCACTTATGGAGGAGTAAGTGCCAGCTTTGCCATGCTTGGAGATATTATTATGGCCGAGCCAAAAGCTAAAATTGGTTTTGCAGGACCGCGGGTAATTGAAGAGACTATTAGGCAAAAATTACCTAAAAACTTTCAAACTGCTGAATACTTACTGGAACATGGACAAATTGACTTAGTGATACATCGTAAAAAAATGAAAGAAACTTTGTCTCAGTTAGTGTCTATGCATCAAATAAAAAAATCAACTTTTACCGATTAAAGAAATTACGAAAAGAAAAAGCTTTATTATTTTCTGAAGAAGAGGCTTTAGTGAGCTGTACTGGAATTTGGGAATTATTTTGGTTAAAAGACAAGTTTGCTTCTGGAGCTTGATTTTGAGGCTGATTAAAGGTTTGTAATTGATTACTTAAGGCTTGCGGAGATTGATTATATATTTGCCCAGTCGAAAAAGATTGATTGGACGAATTACTATTTATTTGGTTATCTGGAAAAGGAATTTGTAATTCTAAAATATAACCATTTTTTTTAACGGGTACCGTTTTTTGAATATTAGGCTTGGAATGCATAAAATAGAAATCCGAAATTTGCTTATATTCATTAATAAACCCCCATCAATAATTTATAATTTAGGCAAAGCCATATTAATAAACCACAAAAGGCTAATCCCTCGTTTGGTCAAATAATGTCCTTTTGCCTTTGAGGGTAAGACTATAGCAATCCCGAGATAAAGTGAACTATTATGTATAAATCACTTCTTCTTAAATTTCAAATCGTGGGGTGATAAGGCTTAGAGTGGGATGTAAAAGGAAAGGAGGATCTTAAGAGAAAACCTCTTAGAGGAATTCTTAAGTCGCACTTTTCCATAAAGATTAAAGAAGATTAAACCTTTTTCAGAGTAGCTTTTAGCCAATTAAATTTTTGTATATTTTCAAGTAAGAGCTGGTCTTTACTAACCCACAAAGACTGATTAATTGAGGCTAATT
>JAAFJH010000047.1 GCA_013298875.1 Synechococcales cyanobacterium bin2.concoct.b11b12b14.033 | reverse complement strand
TTCCAAAATCTTAAATACAACCATTTTGATAGCTGACAGAGGTGGCATTCCCGTCAACTTGCCCTCATAAAAATCTATATAACTTATTGCATTTTCTCTCTTCGCTATTTCCTGCTTTACATAGTAATCCGGAGTGGGATTCTCTTCAAGTAAGTTTTCTATGGATTCTATTCGTTCTTTAGCATAGTCTTTTGTTTGATCTGTTCTCTTGCGAGCTAATTTAAGATATTGCTCAACTCCTATTGTTTGTTGATAACCAAGCAAAACATTTATCATACTCCCGGATTCACGATAAAGATTATCAACTTCGTCCGGTAATAGTCCAGCAATCTCAGCTAAAGTAGCATTTTGTATGTTTTGACTCCTAGTTTGTCCGCTCTCAAATCTTTCTTCTAATTGGATGAATTGATTTGCTCTAGCTTCATCTTTGCTAAACAAATCTGGAAATTTCTTTCTAGCTTCTCTCAAAGCATCAATTCCTTCTTTCATGGTATTTACTAAATCTAGTTTCATATCCTGAGCGGCTTTATTTGCGGCGGCTTCAGTTGACTTGTCCGAAAAAAGCTGCAGATTAATTCCTCCATTATAAACATTCTTTACAAGCTTTCCTACGATATGACGAGTCTGTTGACTTGCTAAATTTTCCCCTTCGAGATCACTTATAAAATTAAACAACTCATATACTCGGTTTTCAATTTCTTCCCCACTTTTAGCGTTATTAGTGGCTTTCTTTAATTCTTGGGCTTGAAAGCTAATTGAAGAATAGTGTCCTTGTTTAATGGCACCTCGATTCCTTGCTTTGCTAAGTAAAGATCCAAGCAAGTCTACCGCAAAGGCTCGCACATCTTCCGGTCGGTCTCCGACATATTCAAAAAGGAAATTGACTAAATGTAATGCTTTCTCATGCCAAGGTTCTATAGGTAACAAGGCGGTTTCATCAATCTTGGTTCCATTTTTAACAGATTGGTTAAAAAACATCCTTAAAAGCGGATCTTCTATTCGTTCAGAAACAGATGCCAAAGGAATTTTTGGGGCTGCGTGAACAACTGGCACAGGCGGCAGAATTTTATCGCCTTTATTAACGTCACCAGATTTAACCGTAAAATGAGTTTTTTTTGTTGAATTTAAATTTGACGGAATTGTAGATCTTGCCGAAGATGAGGGGATAAACAAAGATAATTTCATTAATATTCTTCTAAATTATTTCAAGTTGAGGTATGTAAGTATATTAACGAAATCTCAACCTAAAGTTTATAGAATAAAAATAAAGATTAGACTTTAGCTGAATTCAATAAAACATTTTGGCTTAACTGACATGATTTATACAGAAACTGTTTCTACTTGTCTTCCGCTTAAACTTCTTGATGATTCTCCGGTTATCTCTAGCTCTTGTTGATCATCTGCTTCAGCAGGAATTGGTACTACTTTTTGTTCACCGGTAAAAACACGTGAATCCATTCTATTAAATGATTGATTTTCTGTTTCAGTTACAACGGCTATTTCTCCAGCTCCTGATATTTCCGTTCGATTGCTATTTTGCTTTAAGCTTTCCCAATCTACTTCTTCACTAGTAGATGAATTATTTGTGTTTTCTGCAACATCGGTACTAGGCTGTGCTATTTTTTCTTCTACTGCTTTCTTCTCACCGCCTGAATCTGGTTGATTTGGAATTTTTGGCTTATTATTAACAACTGGGGTTCCTCCGTCTCCTTGCTTGGGATCAGTTTTTGGTCGATCTTTTTGGGAGTTTTGATCAGTAGAAACATTTGTAGGTAATTTTGTGTCGGGTGAATTAACTTCCTTTAATACTATGTCTAAATTTACTGTTTCAACTGATGACTCTTTCGGTTTTTTATTTGGAGGAAAAAAATTACTAGTAAGTTTTCTAAAGAATTTGCTAAGTGTGAGGCTTATTGGTAATTGTGTGCCAGTTAAGTTTGCTTCAGATAAATCAGCTCCTTTTAAATTAGCTTTAGTCAAATCAGTTTGTTGGATTTGTGTGGGCAAAGCTATATCTCCATTTTCACGCTTGATGAAAGCAGGATTAGCATAATCGACCTCCTTATTAAAGGATCCATTAAATGGAAACGGCTGAACATTAGCATTTAGAAAATTAGCTTTAAACAAATTAGTCCCATTTAAGTTAGCACCCCTCAAGTCGGCATTAGTTAAATTAGCTCCAGTCAAGCTAGCAATACGTAAGTTCGTATTATAACGATATAGAATTTGTCCAATTCGCTCTTTTGAAATAGATAAATTTGCATCACTTAAATTAGCATTATTTAAGTTTGCACTTTCTAAATCAGCACCCCTCAAGTCGGCATTAGTTAAATTAGCCCCAGCCAAGTTTGCCTTCCTTAAAATAGTACGATTATAAGTCTGCCCATCTGCTGAATGAGCTGGACTTAAATTAGCACCCTGCAAATTAGCATTATTTAAGTTTGCAATTTCTAAATAAGCACCCTGCAAATTAGCATTATTTAAGTTTGCCTCGCCTAAATTAGACTCTTCTAGATCAGCAAATTGCAAGTTAGCATTTATTAAGTCAGCACCCGACAAATTAGCTTTAAACAATTTAGCCTTATTTAAGTTAGCATTGCTCAAATTGGCATTACTTAAGTTAGCTCGACTCATAACAGCTCTTTCTAAATTTGCACCAGATAAATCAACTCCTTCTAATTTAGCTTCATGTAGGTCTGCTTCTTTTAAATCCATTCCCGATAAGTCATTTGTCGATTCACTAATTATATTAGGTGTAATTGCCTCCTGTTGAGAGTTGGGAAGGAAAGTTTGATTAACTGCATGAATATTTTTTGTTATAGGATCCGATGCTATAGCCGAAAACTCATATGAGCTTAATTCATTAGCTGTTTCTAAACTGTCTATTTGTTGTGGCTGATTCTGCTCTTTAAAGGTTTTACCTGTTAAAAGACCGTGAAAACCATCAATTTGTTTACCGCTTAGTCCATCAGTAGAAGGATTTTGACGAAAAACTGTTTTACCATTTTCATCTTGCACTATTAATGTCCTTTGCAAAGCTTCCGGTAATGAACTCGTTTCGCTTGCAAAAAACCTAAGTAAATCTTGTTTTAATGCTTGAAAATTAGTTGCAGAAAGCCAACCAACTCCATCATTTTGTTTAATTGGCATTCCTGCTCTTATTCTGCTAGAAATAAAAGATTGATCCTTTATAGCTACTACTTCTTCAGGAGTAAACTTAAATTTACAGTTAATTTTTGTGCCACCTTGTCCTAATAAATTAGATTCATTATCGTTATATTTAATCTCATAATGTCCCTCTTTAGTCCTATTAAAGCTCAAATAATGATTATGAGACGATTCAGGTATTGCGTCAGGCTTAGTTATCAACGGAAAATCTGGGTCATAAGGCTGAGGAATTTTAATAGTAATTTTCTGTTGGCCTTTGGGCAATAATAAATCTAATACCTTTAAAAATTCCCCAATACTTCCCTCATTAGAAACTTGTGAAAATGAAAATAAATTTGTTCCGATTGATTTGGGTAATTTTGTTCCTTTTAAATCAGCTTTAGAAAAATCAGCACCATTTAATTTAGCTCCACTAAGATCAACTTCTCTGAGGTTTGCCCCAACAAGGCTAGTATTCGTGAGGTCAGTCTGAGTAAATTTGGCCTTACTTAAATTAGAATTTGCAAGATCAGCATTATTTAGATTAGCCCCTTCAAGATCAGTACCATGTAAATCAGCTTCTTCTAAGTTTGCCGCTCTTAAATCAGCCCCTCTTAAGTTTGCCGCTCTTAAATTTGCTTTATTAAGCGTACTTTTACTTAATTTAGCTCCACTCAAATTAGCACCTTGAAAGTCAGTTCTTACCATGTAAGCATTTTCCAGATCTGCTCCAGATAAGTCAGCTCCTCTGAAATCTGCTTCGTCAAAGGGAATTTCAGCTAAATAAGTATTTGATAAGTCATATTGAGATAAATTAGCTTCAGTTAAAATAATGCCATTAGGCACTGATAAATAAGTCTTACCGTATCTATCTCTTATGGGTATTGGCTCGCTGACTGTATTTTGGCCAGTGGGGTTAAGGGTTTGCCTTACTAATTGTAAAGATTGAGTTGCTGTATCAGAAGCTATAGCACCAAAGTTTTCAGGAGTTGGACGTCTGTAAACTGCTGAAGAGGATTGGACCTGTTTTTTTAAATTTGGGATTCCTGAATTTTGTATTCTCATTATTTAAACTTAAAACTAAAATTGTATAATTTGAAAAGTATTATACCGCAGAAAACTAATGTAAATACTCTTAATTGCTTAATCTTAATGCAAATTTGATGAAAGTAAAGAATTAAAAAAAAGGAATGAAAGAAAGATTGGAAAGGTAGAAAGGGGTTTTTTACAAATGCATCTTTGACGCTTGTTCAAATTACTTATTAATTGTATTTAATTATTTTTGTCCTGTAGTTAACTTTTAACTATAAATTACTCTGTCAGCGGTAATAATAGATGCAGTTTCAGGATTTACGTTGCGGTTTAGATCGACTTCCACCGAATATGCTTTTATTAATCAAGAAACTGAATCGGTAATTTTAGAAAGTAAAAATTCAATTATCATAAAGCTTTAAAATGTCTTTATAGGCATCAACTCGTCTATCTCGGAAAAATGGCCAAATCCGTCTAACTTTCTCAGATTGATTTAAGTTTATTTCTCCACTTAAAACTTCTTCTTGATCACGAGAAGCTATTTTTAATAATTCACCTTGTGAGCCAGCAATAAAACTATTTCCCCAAAACTTAATGCCAGTTGTTTGCCCCGACGGATCTTTTTCATGTCCCACGCGATTAATACTCAAAACCGGTATTCCATTTGCCACTGCATGCGATCTTTGAATAGTTAGCCAGGCGGAAAGTTGCTTTTCTTGCTCTTCGGGAGTGTCTTGCGTGTCCCAACCAATAGCGGTCGGGTAAATTAATAATTCAGCTCCTTTTAAAGCCATTAATCTTGCCGCTTCCGGAAACCATTGATCCCAACAAATTAAAACTCCTAATTTCCCTCGAGAGGTTTGAATCGGCTCAAAGCCTAAATCACCTGGCGTAAAGTAAAACTTTTCATAAAAAGCTGGATCGTCTGGAATATGCATTTTACGATATTTACCCTCTATGGAACCGTCTGTATCAAAAACAACAGCTGTATTATGGTAAAGACCAGCCGCTCTTCGCTCAAATAATGAAGTAATTAAAATAATTTTTTTCTGGGCAGCAATTTGACTAAAAATCTTAGTTGTTTCACTGGGTATAGGTTCCGCTAAGTCAAAATTTGCTCCATTTTCGGTTTGGCAAAAGTACAAGCTAGTATGTAATTCCTGCAAAGCAATTAATTCTGCTCCTGATTGGCTAGCTTTTTCAATCATCGAGATGGTTTTATCAATATTTTCTGTCCGGCTAGCAGTGCAACTTTGCTGAATAAGAGCAACTTTTAATTCCATGACAAATTAAATTTTTATAGTAAATTTGAACAAAACGAAAATTCAATATAACCTGAGTTCAGTAAAAATAAAAGCTTAAAAATTCTTAATTAAAAACCAATACTTTGAATATCTGTACTTTTTTGCCTTGTTCTCTGCCCTTGTTTTTCCGATGCTGGATTTGTCTCTTCTTGTTCTTGGGAAGCCGCTACTACTTTTTTGGGATCAGTTACTTCAACAGTTGGCTCTCGCTTTGGTTCTTCTTGAACTTCTGCTTCCCAGGGGGGTACTTGCATATTTTGGGTAGTTGTTCGCCTTTTAACAACACCATTACGCAGTGCCTCCCAATAATCTACTGGGTTTGAGCTAGTTGACTTACTTACTGTAGAGTCTGGGTCAGTATCAGTAACTATTTCTGCTGTTCTGTGAGATTGCTCTTGGGCAGGGTCTGAATTAGTAATAACTGGTTCTTCTGTTATTCCATCACCTGGATTTGTTGGTGTAATTGGATCACTAGGAACCGGGGAGCCTCTTTCTGTTGGGGGGTCAATATCTTCATCATTTATTATGCCTCTATTACGCAATGCTTCTAATTTTTGCTGAGGAGTCAGAGTTTCGTCTTCATTTATTCTTAGGATAACATTATAAGTCTGTTCATCTGCATAAAGAGCAGCTTCGGCTACTTTTCGGGCGACAGATAAAGAAAATCCATAATCTTGTTGAAAATAGCGAGCATTTTCTTCAATTACTGTATCGGTCATATCATTATTATCGGATTGTGCTTGTCTTAATTCGTTAAATATAGCCATTACTTCATCAGCAAATATTTCCCCTTGTTCATAGCTCACTTCTGCACTTTCATTCATAAACATTTCTGAAGCCCAAGCACCTCTTTGTACTATTTCGCTCTCATAAAGATTTAAAAACTCTTGAGGAATTTCTCCCGTTAATGCTTGGTTAATTATTTGTCGTCGTCTGACTAAAACAACTGGAGGTTCTATAATATTTAGTTCTCTATTAGTTGGCACTAACCCCAAGCCGGCTAAGCCCAGCATTTGCATAGTGCTTGCATCCATCACATATCTTGCAACTTCGTCTGCTTGTTCATGATTTGCACCACTCTCTAGCATTAAATCATAAGCTAATTTGCCTCTTCCCGGAGAAGAAATAATACTGCCCTTCATCTCTCCTACTGCGTGATCAATTATTTGTTGACGTCTAATTGGATCAAAACTAGATTGTCCTCCGCCAGTATTATCAGCGGTTGCTTGATAAAATTGAAGGGCTTTTAAGCTTTTTTCTGTATTTCTTGTTTTAGAGCCAGAAACAGTAACATAGGCATATGCCGGTGGTGGTAAAGTCGGCCGACGAGCAAGAAAATCTACTACTGGCTGAGTCGCTCTAGTATGTCTATCACGAGCATTATTAAATTCAGTATTTACTTTCTGTATTATAAGTTGAATTTTCATATGTTTCAAACTATTGATTCATTAAACAGAGAATTCATATACTCAAAAAGTTTATACGCAAGGACAAATAAAGCTTTATTATTTAAGAAAGACTTAAGATTCAGCACACTTATATATTGCTTTTACTTTTGATAATTATATTTACTTTTAGCAATTGTATAGTTACTTCATCAGCAGCAGTCAAAGCCAAAAGCTTAAGGCTCAATGGATCAAAAACTCCTAATTCTTTCATGCAAGCTAATTCTCCATTTTCGGCATTAATTCTCAAAGAAAATGACTTTGTATTGGCCTGTGCCATTAAAACTTGAGCTAATTTTTCAAGCGGTATCTTTCAGCTAAGTAGCTAAGTAGTCCATTGTATGGCTTGATGTATTGCTTATCGTTGTCTGGACAGCACTGCTTTATTGTTTTTTCATTTTTCTTACAATTTCAATTTATTTGGCGTAAGTTCTAATCTAATCAAAGCTTTTAATTTATTCAAATAATTCACTATGAAAGCCTAATCTTTCTAAAATCAAATAGTCTTCTTTTACAGTATAAATCAATAACCAGTCAGGCTCTAAATGACATTCTCTCGATTCTTTCCATTCTCCTTTTAATGAATGATCTTTATATTTAGATTCTAGGTTTTCTTTCAAACTTAGCTTTCTAACTATTTCATACAGTTTATTTAAGTCTTTATTCTGCTTTTCAGAAAGTTTAAAGTCTTTCTTAAACTGATTTTTTCTAACTATTTCCACTAAGATTTAAGCTCTTTAAATAGATCCTCTATATTTGTAAATTTTTCAAGATGCTCTATCGGCTCAGACAAAGTCTTTTGAGTTAATTGATTTGGGGTATTATTTGGCAATTTAATATCAAAGGGTAAACCCCTGTTTAATTCCACTTGCTTTAAAAATATAGAAATGGCTTGGCTAGTTGTTATTCCTAGTTCTTCAAAAATAGATTCTACTCTTTCTTTAAAACTTGATTCTATTTTTATAATTATTGATTTATTTTTATACATTATTTATACAAAGATTATATTAAGTATATATATAATCTTTATTTTTCTCAAGATAAAATTATATATTGCTTTTACTTATGATAATTATATTTACTTTTAGCAATTGTATATTTACTTCACAAGCAGCAGTCAAAGCCAAAAGATTAGCACTCAATGGATCAAAAACTCCTAATTCTTTCATGCGAACTAATTCTCCATTTTCGGCATTAACTCCCAAAGAAAATGACTTGGTATTGGCCTGAGCCATTAAAACTTTTCATAAAAAGCTGGATCGTCTGGAATATGCATTTTGCGATATTTACCCGCTATTGGACCGTCTGTATCGAAAACAACAGCTGTATTATGAAAAGACCAGCTGCTCTTCGCTCAAATAATGAAGTAATTAAAATGATTTTTTCTGGGCAGCAATTTGGCTAAAAATCTTAGTTGTTTCTTCACTGGGTATAGGCTTTGCTAGGTCAAAATTTGCTCCATTTTCGGTTTGGCAAAAGTACAAGCTAGTATGTAATTCCTGCAAAGCAATTAATTCTGCTCCTGATTGGCTAGCTTTTTCAATCATCGAGATGGTTTTATCAATATTTTCTGTCCGGCTAGCAGTGCAACTTTGCTGAATAAGAGCAACTTTTAATTCCATGACAAATTAAATTTTTATAGTAAATTTGAACAAAACGAAAATTCAATATAACCTGAGTTCAGTAAAAATAAAAGCTTAAAAATTCTTAATTAAAAACCAATACTTTGAATATCTGTACTTTTTTGCCTTGTTCTCTGCCCTTGTTTTTCCGATGCTGGATTTGTCTCTTCTTGTTCTTGGGAAGCCGCTACTACTTTTTTGGGATCAGTTACTTCAACAGTTGGCTCTCGCTTTGGTTCTTCTTGAACTTCTGCTTCCCAGGGGGGTACTTGCATATTTTGGGTAGTTGTTCGCCTTTTAACAACACCATTATGCAGTGCCTCCCAATAATCTACTGGATTTGAGCTAGTTGACTTACTTACTGTAGAGTCTGGGTCAGTATCAGTAACTATTTCTGCTGTTCTGTGAGATTGCTCTTGGGCAGGGTCTGAATTAGTAATAACTGGTTTTTCTGCTATTCCATCACCTGGATTTGTGGGTTTAACAGGGTTCGGGTTTTGAGGAACTCCTAATCCACCCTCATCAGATTGAGAGTCTATTATATCTTCTTGCGTTATTACACCTATCTTAATAAATTCTCTTAGTTTTTCGTTAGCAGGAAGATCAACTGCAACCTATATCCTATGCAAGAGCATAAGTTGCTTCATCTGCTTCTCGTATAGCTTTAAAATTTTTCATTGCCGTCGAAAAAATTAACTCCATAATCATGTTGATATGCAGCTGCACCTAATAGATCTGCGTCAGAGAATTTGAGAGTTCCAAATTTACTTCCTCCAAAAACCTGCCTTAGGGCTTCCTTAGCACGCCTTTCATCTATCGAATTTTCATCTAACTTATCAAATAACTCTCCGCCTGCTTTAATATTTCTTAATCTTTGTTGTTCACCTCGACTCAAAATATCACTAGGTTGCTCTTCAGAAGATAGACCTTCGCCAGTATTATCAGTATTTGCTTGGTAAAATTGAGGGGCTTTTAAGCTTTTTTCTGTATTTCTTGTTTTAGAGCCAGAAACAGTAACATAGGCATATGCCTGTGCCGGTAAAGTTAGTGAAAATCTACTATCGGTTGAGTTGCTTCAGTATGTCTTCTGCAGCCATTGTTGAATTTAGTAGTTATCTGTTGTATAAAAGGAATTTTCATATGTTTCAAACTATTGGTTCATTAAATAGAGAGTTTATATACTGAAAAAGTTTATACGCAAGGACAAAATAAAGCTTTATTTTTTAAGAAAGACTTAAGATTCAGCACACTTATATATTGCTTTTACTTTTGATAATTATATTTACTTTTAGCAATTGTATAGTTACTTCACAAGCAGCAGTCAAAGCCAAAAGTTTAACGCTCAATGGATCAAAAACTCCTAATTCTTTCATGCAAGCTAATTTTCCATTTTCGGCATTAATTCCCAAAGAAAATGATTTGGTATTGGCCTGAGCCATTAAAACTTGAGCCAATTTTTCAAGCGGATTTAAACCTAAGTTTTGACTGATTTGTGAAAAAGGAGCTTTCAGAGCTTCTATCCAACAATCAATTCCATAATGGACAAAAGACGAATTTTGATTAGAGTCCTTTTTAAGATTACTCAGAAAGTAAGATAAAGCCAATTCAGTTGCTCCCCCTCCAGCTACAACTCCTTCTTTTAAGCAAGCTTGTAATGAAGAAGCAATGTCGGAAGCAATTCTTTCTTTTTCTTCAAGCAAAGCTTCCATGGTTGCTCCAATAATAATAGTATTTGCTTGTCTTTCAGCTGCTAAACAACCTTCCAAACGGATTAAATCTAAATTTTGATCTTCAGTAACCGAATCAATAAAACCGCAAAATTTTTCTAATTCAATGGCTGTCAAATTTAAAGTACGCCTACTAGCTAATTTTGCACCCGTAAACTGAATGGCTCGGTATAATTCAGTTTTTCTGACTCGCTGAACAGCCATAATATTAGCTTGCGTAAATAATTCTTCGGCGTAAGGGTGCAAGTTTCCACCAATCAAAACTAAATTAACTTTTAAATCAATTAATTGTTTAATACCCGCCAAAAAATTTACTTGTAGTTGTTTAAAATGGGCAAAACCTTGTTCAGTGCTAATGGCTTCTTGCGGAAAATCTTCCGGAATTACAGCATCGTCAATAATAAAAACTTTAACTTGGTTTAAACTAGCTGGCATCGCTGAATTAACCCGATTTTTATTTAAAATAATACCTTCAATAATTTGTGATTTAGTTTGGTTTTTGGCAATAATAGTTTTTGCAAATTTAAAATCTTTTTCTTTTAATTTTTCCGAACCACTCATTTCAGCCGCTTTTAAAAGCAAATCAACTAATTCAGTTTCCCCACGGCCCGCAATTAAACAAGCCGCACGCAATTTGTGATCCTGCAAGTTGTCAATACGATCCGTTAATTCATATAATTTGGACTTGGCTTGATTTAAACCTAATTTCAAACCTTCAATCAATTTGGGGATTGGAACGCCTTTTTCAACTTGTTTAACCGCTTCGCTTAAAAGTGCTTCAACTAAGATTGTAACAGTAGTTGTGCCATCACCAATTTGTTCTTCCTGTGATTTAGCAGCTTCAATCAAAATTTTGGCCGCCGGATGATTAGTTTCAATTAAAGAAAGGATTTTAACGCCATCATTTGTAATAGTATAATTGCCAAATTCATCGACTAGCATGACATCTAGGCCTTGTGAACCGAAAGTACCTTTTACGGCTTCGGCTATACTTTTAACAATATTTAAATTATTTAAAAGTACTGATTGCTTTAAGCCCTGGCTGTCAGACATTAAAATATAAGTTAATTAGCCCGTTTTCTTCTTTTTTCACGTCTTTTTCCGCCTTTATTGCGGCTTTTTTGTCCACGTACTGGTAAGCCTTCGCGGTGACGAATTCCTCGATAACAGCTAATAGAAACTAAACGTTGAATATGCCCATTAACATCTCTTCTGAGGTCTCCTTCAATTTTGATATCATTGTCAACAATATATTTTTGAATTTGATTAACTTGGTCAGGTGTCAATTCTTTGGATTTTGCATCATAACTAATACTCAATGAATTTAATATTTTATGAGCAATTGGACGGCCAATTCCATATATATAAGTTAACGATACTTCAACTCTTTTGTCTGAGGGGATGTCTATACCGGCTACTCTTGTCATGCTTTTTGTTTATTTTGGTTGGGGAAAAGGATTTTTTAAAGTTTAATTTAGTTTTTAGCCTTGTCTTTGTTTGTGTCTTGGCTCTTCGCAAATTACAAATAAAACACCAGCTCGGCGAACTAGCTTACATTTTGGGCAAATCTTTTTGACTGAACTGCGCTTTTTCATAGCGTTAATATTTGATTATAAAAACAAGTTTTACAAGTGTACAAAAAATTGATAATTTAAGCAAAATTTTCTTTTTCTAAATTAACAAAAGCAAATCTTTAACAATTAAATTAATATATAAGTATGGCAAATTTGAATTATGACTCAGCTTTAGATATAGCAATAATGGCAGCCATTCGAGGCGGTCGGATTATTAACCAATTTTGGGGAGAATTAAATTCCACTCAAATATTTGAAAAAAGCTCATGGAGAGATATTGTAACTATTGCTGACAAGGAATCAGAAAGAGTAGTTCTTGAAACTATTAAGTCAGCTTTTCCCACTCATTTTATTATTTCTGAAGAAGGTGGTGGAGTAAATCCAGAACATAAAAGTAGTAATTTATCCGCTGCGGAGCAGGAATGGGCTTGGGCAATTGATCCATTAGATGGAACTACTAATTTTAGACATTCTTATCCTTTCTTTTGCGTTTCGATTGGGCTTTTAAATTATGGGCAACCTGTTTTAGGGGTAGTTTTTAATCCGGTACAAAATGAATTATTTACAGCCATTAAAGGACAAGGAGCGTTTTTAAACGGAAGACGCCTAAATGTTTCAAAGGTTAATACTTTACGTGAATCTTTATTAGTGACGGGTTTTGCTTATTCACCCAATCGTTCTCAAGAACGTTCAATGGAATTATTTCACAAGCTTAATTTTTTAACGCACGGTGTCAGACGAGATGGTTCAGCCGCTTTGGATTTATGTTTTGTGGCAGCTGGCCGTATTGAAGCTTTTTGGGAATATGGTCTAAATATTTGGGATGTCGCTGCAGGTGCTTTAATAGTGGAAGAAGCGAGTGGGAATATTTGTGAATTAACTGATAATAATAAAAAAATTGATTTGTTTAGCGGTGAAATACTGGCCACTAATAATTTAATTAAAGTCGAATTATTAAGTCAAATTAAAATGTAAGCCTGCTTGGGGCTGGAATTTAGTAAACTTAATAAAGAAAGTTAAGACCGAATATTAATTTAAAAATTCGTTTTTTGTTATTTTTCGATTTTAATTTTGTATAATGATTTGACTATTTTGACAAAAGTATAATAAAAAAAAGCCATGGTTTTAGCTAATAATTTGGGTTTTCCGCGTATCGGACAAGAAAGAGAATTTAAATTTAATACTGAGAAATTTTGGAAAGGTGAGCTTAATGAAAGCCAATTAAAAGAAAGCTTAGCCAGTCTGAGAGCCAAAAATTGGCAATTACAAAAAAAAGCTGATATTGATTTAATTCCATCTAATGATTTTTCATATTATGACCAAGTTTTGGATTTATCTTGCGTGCTTGGAGTCGTCCCAGAAAGATATAAATCTTTATTTAATGGACAAGTTTCTTTAGAACTTTATTATTCAATGGCACGTGGAAACACCAAAGCCAATTTAACTGCCCTCGAAATGACTAAATGGTTTGATACAAATTATCATTATTTAGTACCGGAATTTTCAGCCAATCAGCAATTTAAGCTCTCTTGGGATAAACCTTTTGCTGAATTTACGGAAGCTAAAAATTTGGGCATAATTACCAAGCCAGTTTTACTTGGTCCAGTCAGCTTTTTGAGCTTAGGAAAAGAAAAAACCGAAAAGTCCGAAACTTTCAATCGTTTTGATTTGTTAGAAGATTTAGTGAAAGTTTATGCCGAAGTTTTAGTTAAACTCAGTGATTTGGGTGCTGAATGGATACAAATTGATGAGCCTTGCTTAGTCATGGATTTGAGCGATGATCAGAAAAAAGCTTATCAAAAATTATCGGGTCTCTTGAAGGCGGCTTTGCCTAGTTCTTTTAAATCTAAGCTTTTACTAACTACTTATTTTGAAGGAATTGAAAATAATATTAATTTAATTGATTCTTTCTGGGACGGCTTACACATTGACTTGGTCAGATCTCCGGAACAATTTGATTTAGTTTTAGACAAAGCTCCGAAAGGCAAATATTTATCAGTTGGCTTAATTGATGGACGTAATATTTGGAAAAACAATTTAAATCAATCAATTGAATTAGCTCAAAAAGCCCTTCAGAAGGTTGGTTCAGAGCATTTAATGGTAGCTGGTTCTTGTTCCCTTTTACATAGTCCGTTGGATTTAAGCTATGAAACAAAATTAAAACCTGAAATTAAAGAATGGTTGGCCTTTGCAAATGATAAATTAGCTGAAATTAATATTGTCAAAAAATCATTAAATTCAAATCTTTCATCTGATGAGCAAAAATCTTTAGCTGAAAATCAAGAATGCCTCAAACGTCGCCAAGAATCATCTTTAGTACATATTAAAGCTGTTAAAGAACGTGTGCAAGCAATTACAGACAAAGACTTAAAGAGAAATTTGGTATTTGAGCAAAGACAAAAAAAGCAAAAAGATTTATTAAAATTACCACTTTTCCCAACTACCACAATTGGTTCATTCCCGCAAACCGCTGAAGTCCGCCAAGCCAGAGCAAAATTTAAAAAGACTGAATTGTCCAGCACTGAATACGATAAATTCATCCGGGAAGCAATTAGCAATTCAATCAAATTACAAGAAGAAATTGAAATGGATGTTTTGGTGCATGGGGAATTTGAACGGAATGATATGGTTGAATATTTTGGGGAATACTTAACTGGCTTCACTACAACCCAAAATGGCTGGGTTCAATCTTATGGTACTCGCTGTGTTAAGCCACCAATCATTTACGGTGATATTTCTCGTATTTCTACTATGACTGTGGAATATACACAATATGCACAATCTTTAACAAAAAAACCGGTTAAGGGAATGTTGACTGGGCCAATTACAATTTTGCAGTGGTCATTTGTGCGTAATGATCAAGCTCGCTCTGAGACAGCCAATCAAATCGGATTAGCTATTTTAGATGAAGTGCTTGATTTAGAAAAAGTTGGCATTAAAGTTATTCAAATTGATGAGCCAGCTTTCCGGGAAGGTTTACCACTCAGAAATGACGATAAAGCTGATTATTTAAATTGGGCAGTTAATGCTTTCAGGCTTTCATCTTCAGCGGTGGAAGACACAACTCAAATACATACGCATATGTGCTATTCGGAGTTTAATGACATTATTAGTAATATTGCCGATATGGACGCAGATGTTATTACCATTGAAACTTCCCGCTCGCAGATGGAATTATTAGATGCTTTTGAAAAATTTGAATATCCAAATGAAGTTGGCCCAGGTGTTTATGATATTCATTCGCCAAGAATACCGACCAGAGAAGAAATGGTTGAGTTAATTAAAAAAGCCAGTAAAGTATTACCAAAAGAAAATATTTGGGTTAATCCAGATTGTGGTTTAAAAACTCGTTCTTGGGAAGAAGTTAAGCCGTCTTTGATTAATATGATTCAGGCCGCTAAAGAGCTGAGAAAAGTTTTAGTTAAAGCTTAAAGTATTTTCTATTTTCATCTCTATAAAAATGTCTGAATTTACAATCTCAAACCTATAAAATCATGTCTTTTTACTATTGACTTGATCGAATCATTAGAAAGATGTTTGATAGACAAGCTGGGAAATGGAGATGAAAGTTTAAGTTTAACCTTCTTGATAATAATGAGGGATGATACTACAGAAACTGTTAAAACTTTTTCTGACTATGATAAATACAATAATTCTTCTAAAGTTTTGAAAGATAAGATAAAAGAAATTGAAATTACTTGCAGCAAGAGAGGATATTCATCTAAAGAAGAACTAACAAATGTAAGTATTATATTAAATGATGATTACAATTACGGCTTTCTAGTTAGTAAACATTGGAATTCTAGGCTATCAGTAATGTGTAGTCTCAACAAGCCAAAAGACAGAGCAGAAACTATATACAAAAACTTAAACGAAATAATTGAAAAAAATTATAATGGTTTAAATGAAGCGTTACATTCATTCAACTTTAGAGTAAAAATACTTTACTTC
>JAAFJH010000046.1:2168-15974 GCA_013298875.1 Synechococcales cyanobacterium bin2.concoct.b11b12b14.033 | reverse complement strand
ATTGTATCTTTCACTAATAAATTAATATCTCTTTCGGCTTGAATTCTCCCTTCTGGTAAGCTTCCAACTCTATCAATCCAATATTCATATTTATCATAATAATCATCTTTTTCCCAATGCCCATTCACATAGGGCGAAGGCCGGTTTCCACCCCAATCAAGAGGAATATGCTCAGTGAATAAGCCGGCCCTTTCATTCACCAAAAGATCTGCTTTAATATTAATATTTCTTCCGGCTTCCAGAGAGGCACTAGTATTAAAAATAGCACTACTAATAATATTCAGGTCATTTCCGGCTTTAATTGAAGCATTCGGAGCATTTAAAAGTCCAAAGTCAATGACTTGATAAGGATTTCGAGCTGTTAAAGGAAAATCAGTACTTCCAAAGGCTGAATGAATGAGGGTTTGATCAGGATTTAAGCGAGTAATTATTTTGTTTCCCAGGGCAATAATATTTACGTCTCCAATCGAAGCAATTTGACCATAATTTTGCAAGGAATTGGCTTCCAAGTAGGTTAAGCCAGAAGATTCAATTTTGCCTGAATTCAAAATATTCCCGCTCGGAGAGATAAATTCAACAAACCCATTCTGGAAATTAGCTTGGGTTGCGGAAATCAAGCCCGAATTGTTGACCGCCAAATCATAAATTGAATTTGAAATATCAGCTTGAAGGCTAATCAGGCCACCTGGCGAACTAATAGAGCCGGAATTAGAAATAGCCGAGACAAAGCCATCAACTTTATTTTTAAGGTTTTCATTAACTAGGACTTGAAAGCCAAGGCCATTATTAATAAAGCTAATTTGTTCACCGACGGCTAAGTTAATTTGCCCATTTGGAGAGTTAAGAGAGCCAGTATTCGAAATTGCAGCAGCAAACAAATTAATTAAACCACCGCTTTGAGTGAGGATAATTCCCTGATTGACAATTGAATTTGGGCTTGAATTAAGTTGCCTGAAAACATAATTTTGGTTTAAAAAGTCTTGATTGGAGAGGCTAAGAGTACTAGCGATGAGGGAATTGACATTCACGATAGCGGAAGAGCCAAATAAAATACCATTTGGATTAATCAGAAAAACGCGTCCATTTGACCAAAGGGAGCCAAAAATCTCGCTTGGAATATTGAAATTAACCCGATTTAAAATAGCGGAATTACTAGACGGAAGGGAAAAGTTAACGGTTGAGTCTTTGCCGATTGAAAAAACATTATATTCAGCAATCGCATTATTGGAGGAAGTTGAGACATTTAAATTATTTGGAGTTTGGTTAAACTGGACATTTCCAGCCACTGATGAATACCCAGAAGGAAGCGTATTTGGGTCAAGAGCAAAAGCCGGACATAAAGGTTGGGAGGAAGAAATCGAAAAAAATAAAATTTTAGCAATTAGACTTCTTTCTTTTTTCATAATACTTTTGGCTAATTAATAATTAAAAATATTAGCCTATTTTCTATTAATCTCTTTATCTTTCCTTAATATTTTTAATTAATTCTATTTAAGCTTTTTCTTATCTCTCTTTCAAATACTGTTTTTGTGCATTGTTTGTCATGGCTAAAAATTGCTAAAATAAATGCAAACAAGCAAGAAAAACAAGACAATTGCGGCTTTAATGGAAAACTTAGACTCTTTTTATCATCATTTCAAAGAATTACATGAAATTTCGGTTTTGGAAATCTTTTCCTTTGTCAGAATTTCTAATCATGAACTTATACCCAGTCCTGATGGCTTGCCAGGCAAAGTAGAAATCAAATGTAATTTAAGCGAAATTGACTCTAAAATTCCGGGCTTGAAATCAATGATACTTTATGCTCTCAGACACTTACATAATGAACTTTCAAATCTAAATTATATTTGCCATCAGGTTTCTTCCGAAAAAGAAAGTTATTGGCTTTATTCCCGTTATCCTATCAGTCAAGCTGATCCAGAATTTTTAGAAGATAATATAATAGTCTAGTGTCTGAATCAAGATTTTCAGAGTTTTCTGGATTAGTATCTAAAGTTTTGTGCCGCAATCAAGATTTTGCTAAATTATAAAGTTCTCCCAGCCCGACTTTAATTCAAGCTTTTGGGTTTTCAAGTTAATTTCTCCCACGAAGGTTTCCTGAAAAGGTAATAAAAAAGTTTTGTTTTCGTCAGTTAAAAATATTTCCAGCAATGAATTATTAGGTATTTCTTTAAAAGCTTTAACTTTACCCACTACTATTTGGTTCATGGAATCATAAACTTCTAAATTGATTAATTCTTCAATGAAAAATTCATTTTCTTCTAATTCGCCAATTAAGCTTTTTGGCAAGTAAATATTCTGATTATTTAGTTTAGTTGCTTCTTCAGGCGAGTTAATTCCGCTGAATTTTATAATTACTAATTTGCCTTGTGGATAAATATTTTCAATTATAAATTCAGTTGGGAAATCCCCAATTTGAACTTTTAAGTTTTTTAAGGAATTCAAAGTCAAATTACCAATTAAATCAAGACTGGCTTTAATTTCCCCTTTTAAAGCAAAAGCTCCTCTTAGCAAGCCAACACTAATCAATTCCAACTTTTTCTTTTCATTCACTTTATTTTACTCACAATTTAAGGCCGCAATGCCAGGTAAAGTTTTACCTTCCAAGAATTCAAGGCTGGCTCCACCACCAGTACTAATATGCCCAAAGTCTTTTTCTGTAAAGCCAAAAGCATTAATTGCAGAAGCTGAATCTCCTCCACCAATAATAGTTTTACCTCCGTGAGCTTGTAATTTGGACAAAGATTTGGCAATTACCCGCGAACCGCCTGCAAAACGAGAATCTTCAAAAATACCGACTGGCCCATTCCATAAAACTGTTTTAGATTGACCAATATAAACTTCAAAATTATCACAAGTAATTGGACCAATATCACAAGCAGTCATTGAATCAGGAATTTGCCCAACCAAAAAGGCTTGTGGCTCTTCTTCTTTGGTATCAAAATTTTCAATACATAAATGATCATCTGGCAAAATTAAAGAGGTGCCTAATCTTTTAGCTTTTTCAATTATTTCTAAAGCAACCGATAATTTATCATTTTCACAAATAGACTTACCAATTTTGCCACCCTGAGCTTTAATAAAAGTATAGGCCATTCCGCCACCAATCAATACCACATCACTTTTCTCAATTAAAGAATTTAGAACGTCTAATTTACTGGAAATTTTGCTACCGCCAATAATGCTCATAAAAGGCCTTTCGGGGGAATTCAAAACACTGCTTAATTCTTTGATTTCTTTTTCCATTAAAAATCCTGCCACGGAAGTTTTAAGAAACTGAGTAATTCCAGCGGTGCTTGCATGTGCCCGATGAGCTGAGCCAAAAGCATCATTTACATAAATATCAGCCGAAGCAGCTAATTTTTTGCTAAATTCTAAATCATTTTCTTCTTCAGCCGAATAAAAACGGACATTTTCGAGCAAACAAATTGAGCCAGTTTCCAAACCCGAAATAGTATTTTGCGTTTTTTCTCCAATGCAGTCTGGTATAAATAAAACTTCCTTTCCTAAAATTTTTGATAATTCTTCGGCGACAATTTTTAAACTATATTCAGGATTAGGTTTGCCTTTTGGACGACCAAAATGACTGGCTAAAATAATTATTGCTTTATTCTTTTCTAAATATTTTATAGTAGGTAAACTAGCTTTTAGTCTTGTTATATCAGAGATTTGGCCATTTTCCACTGGCACATTAAAATCTACTCGCACAAAGACTTTTTTTCCATTAAGCATTTCTGGTTTTAAACTGTCCAGACCTAAAACTTTTTTCATATAGTAATTAATTTAAGAGAGGAGTAGAAATTCATGGGGGCAAATATAAAAATAAATCCCCCTATAGTTAAACAGACAATTTAAGCACTAACAGCTGCACCGCTGCTAAAAGTATTAATTTTAACGTTTAAGCTTTCAGCGTCAAAATTGGAGGAATTATTAGGTAAAAGTAAATCGCCTTCAACTCTAATTCCTTTATCATTAAATCTTTTTGAAACTTCTAATAAGCGGCTTTCAGGAATTTCTTCAGTTATATTTAATAATTCAAATGATTTTTGTAAAAAACGGGCGCCTTTAACAACGCTTTCGATTGATTCAAAACTATCATCAGCAGAGAAAAGTTCAATTAGTTTGGAAAGTGTGGTTATTTGTTTTTGCATCAGACTTAAGCCTTTACGATTAGTGCTAGTTAGTTATTTATAGCAAATTCTTTTTTTCTACAATAGGAATGTACTAATTAGTATTGTAAATATTTTATTTTTTCTTTTTAAAAATCACACTCAAAGATTTTTCTTCTTTGTCAGTTTCTTTAACTGTATCTTTAGCATTACTGCCTCCGTAAATCGGTGCATTAAAGTCGTCGTGTACATCTGTTAAAGCGATTGGAAAACCATTAAACCTTCGCCAAATCTCATAACCGAGCGGTACAGTTTTTAAAATTATCCAGCCGGCTACTCTGGTTCCAGGCCGTAAATATTTTGTGACTGGCCAGGCCTGGCTATCTTCTCCTTTTTCGGGTATCACTAAAACTCGGTATTTTCCATTACCTGAATCAATATTATCAACCAAAGCAACTGTTCCTCCAAAAGTCCCTAATTTCACGCTTTTAGATAAACCAGCAAATTGCAGAGCTGGCCAACCGGAAAATTGCAATCTGACATGAGCACCTTTATAAACCAAGGGAGCATCAATATCACTAATAAACATTTCAACCGCTTGATCCATGGATTCGGGGGTTATAACGGCAATTGGTTCGCTTTCTTTAAAGGTTTCTCCTGGGCCACGTTTGAACAATTTAACGACAATTCCTTTAATTGGAGCACGCACATGGCTAATATCGCGTCTTACTTCGGCGGTGCTAATTTTGGTATTTATTTTGGCTATTTCGTCCGCAGATTTGGCGGAATCAGCAATGGCAGAAGCTCTTTCGGATTGTAATTTTGTTATTTCGGATAAAGTTTTACTATTTATGCGTTCAAGTTCTATTTGGGCTTTTTCTAAGTCTCCCCGGGCTTTAATTTCAGTTTGCAAAGCTAATTCTTTTTCTCGTTCGGAAGACAAACCTTTACTAGCCAAAGTTTGAGTACGTTTTAAATTTAATTGAGCAGTTTTTAATTCTCCGCGGGCAATATCAACACTTTTCCTAGCTGCATTTAAAGAATCATTTAAATTTTGTTTTAAATTACGCACCGAATCATCAATAGAATTAGCTTTTTGCAAATAAGCCTGTTGATTTTGCTCCAAGGCCGTTTTTGAATCTTGGCTCAATTGAATAATTTCAGGCGGTAAAAATTCTTTTTCTAAATCCTGTAAATCAACTATTAAATCACCTTCTTTAACATTTTGGCCTTCCTGAACATGCCATTTTTTTATGCGTCCTTTAATTGGGGCTTCTACTTGCTGCGGACGATTATTAGGAGAAAAAGAAGTTATTCGACCAGTACCCATAACTGTTTGTTGCCAAGGAATAAAACCTAAGAGTAATATAAATACAAAATATAAAATAATTAAAATATAAGCAAAAGTTCTTACCCAATTGGGGGTTTGCACTCTTGTTAAAGACTCAGGATTTATCATTGTTTAATTTAATTTGGCAAATATATAGACCCAAAGTATTTCTCATATTATAATTCTGACTAAATGAATATGCCAAACTTGTCTACAAAAATTAAAAACGCCCCGCCTGAAGTATTTAAAGACCGCTTTTTACTACTTTCTATTATTTTATTGCTTTGGGGTTTTGTCAAATTTCTTGAATTTGTACTGCCAGACCGCTTTATTGATTTTTTGCCAGGGCCATTGGCTTTAGCTTGTCTATTCATTTTAGTAGCAATGATGTTTGCTTACATGATTGTGATTTATATCGCTCAAAAATGGACACAAAGAAAGTCTCAGAAAGCCAAAAATGAAATATTAGCCAAAGAAATACTTGAAAACTATCATTATCCAGCCGTTGATATTTTTGTAGCTGCTCATAATGAGAGAAATGTTATTTTAGATTCAATTAAAAACTTTTTGCAAATCGATTACCCAAATTACAAACTATACATAATTGATGATCGCAGCCTCGATAAAACAGCTGAATGTGTCAATGAATTTATTCAAACTCATGATTTACAAGACCGAGTAATACTCATCAGACGAGAATCTGAACAAACTCCTGGAAAAGCCGCTTCTTTAAACACTGCTCTTACTCAGTCTGATGGCGAGCTAATTTTGGTTTTTGACGCTGATGCCACGGTTGAGCCAAATTGTTTAAAAAAAGCCATTATTTATTTTTCGGATCCGAAAGTGGGAGCCGTCCAATTTCAAAAAAGAATTACAAATGCCAATTTTAATATTTTAGCTTTTTGCCAGGATTTAGAATTTGCTTTCGACACTTATTTACAATTAGGCCGTGATGCTGTTAAAGGCTTTGTAGAGCTAAGAGGTAATGGACAATTAATATCTCGAAAATGTTTAAATGAAATTAAAGGCTGGGACGAAAGAAGTTTAACTGAAGATTTAGAAATGTCTGTTCGTATAAATGCTCAGGGCTGGAAAATACGCTTTACCCCCGAAATAATAGTTGAAGAAGAAGCAGTTATAACTCTAAAAGCTTTGCTGCGTCAAAGAAAACGTTGGGCGGAAGGTAGTTTGAGACGTTATTTAACCCATTGGAATTTATTTGTGGGAAGAAAGAGCAAATTAACTTTTATCCAAAGATTAGATGTTTTACCTTTTTTATGCCAATTTGCAGTGCCTACCTGGATATTTTTAGACATTATTTTAGAAGCAATCAATTTTTTTAATGGACAAAAAACTCATATAACCGTTTTAATGCTTGCTAGTTTTTTATTTGGTTTAAATATGTGTATAAATATTTGTATTGGGGTTAGGCGTTGGCGGAATTATTCAAGCTTTGATTCACTCAGATATGGTATTTTAGCTTTTAGTTATGGAGCCTCCTATTGGCCAGGTATTGTTTTGTGGACTATGCGAAAAGTGCTTTTTAGTAGGCGATCCGGCGAGTGGAGCAAAACGCCCCGTATGCTTGATTTGAAAGAAGAAAATAAAAGTCAATAAAATAATTAAGCGGTTTTTTCTTCTATAATCGGGAATAAATAAAATAAATTGACTTTGCTAAAAAAATGGAAATCCCAAATCAATTAAGAATTAATCAAAAAGTAGAATTACTGGAAATGATATTTGATTTTGAAGCTAGCAATCGCTATGAAATTAATTATCCAGACGGTAAAAGATTTTTATTTGCTTATGAAACTTGCGGTTTTCTATGGAAATGGTTTTTGCCCAAGCAACGTCCTTGCGAAATTCATTTAATCGATGAAAATAAAAATGAACATTTTCTTTTAAAGCGGAATTTCTTTTTCTTTTTTCCTTCCTATGAGCTTTTAGCGGATGGACAATTAATTGGAAAAATCAAGAGAAACTTTGCTCTTTTTCATACGGTTTATAAACTTTTTGATGCCGAAAATAATTTTATAGCTAAGCTGGAAGGTCCTTTTTGGAAACCTTGGACTTTTAATATACAAAATCCGGAAGGTCAAAAAATTGGCTTAATTGGCAAAAAACTGAGCGGCCTAAAAGAATTAATTACCGACGCTGATAATTTTAGTTTTGAAATTGACAATTCAGTCAGAGAGCAAGATTTAAGAGCCCTGGTTTTAGCTTCTACCTTTGCCGTAGATTATGATAATTTTGATAAATCGGCTCAGCCTAAAAATAAATAAATTTAAAAAGCCTGTGTGCTATGATTAGCAGCACTTAATTTGTTTTATTTTAGCTTTGAATGAATAGTAATTCTTTAGATTTATCAGATTTGGCAATAAAAGCGGATTTAGCTGATTATTCTCCCGTCAGAGGCTGCATGGTTATTAAGCCCTATGGTTATGCAATTTGGGAATTAATTCAAAAAGAATTAGATCAAAGAATTAAAGCTTGTGGACATCAAAATGCTTATTTTCCGCTTTTAATACCCGAAAGTTTTTTAAAGAAAGAAGCCGACCATATTGAAGGTTTTGCTCCCGAATGTGCGGTTGTAACCCATGCTGGCGGCCAAAAATTAGATGAACCCTTAGTTATAAGGCCTACTTCGGAAACAATTATTTATCATATGTTTTCGAAATGGATACATTCGTGGCGAGACTTACCTTATTCTGTCAATCAATGGGCGAATGTAGTACGTTGGGAAATGCGTACTCGTTTATTTTTGCGTACCACCGAATTTTTGTGGCAAGAAGGCCATACGGCTCACGCAAGCTTAGAGGAAGCTGACCAAGAATCACGTAGAATGTTAGATGTTTATTTGGAATTCATGCAAAATATTTTGGCTTTAGCACCTTATACTGGCCAAAAGTCTGATTCAGAGCGTTTTGCAGGAGCGGAAAAAACATATTCATTGGAAGTTTTATTACGTGACGGAAAGATTTTACAAGCGGGTACTTCGCATAATTTGGGAGTTGGCTTTGCCAAAGCTTTTAATATTCAATATCAAAGTAAAAGTAATGAGTTGACTTTTGTGAATTTAACCTCTTGGGGAGTTTCAACAAGATTAATTGGGGCTATTATTTTGGGTCATCAAGACGAAAAAGGGCTTATTTTACCTCCAAATGTGGCTCCTATTCAGGTTGTTATTATACCAATTTTTAAAACCGAAGATGAAAAGACCAAAGTAATGACTGAATGTGATTCGATATTTACTGAATTAAAAGCTCAGGGCTTCAGAGTAAAATTGGATAATAATGAGCAAATCAGTCCGGGAGCTAAATTTCATGAATGGGAATTAAAAGGAGTGCCAATTAGAGTGCAGATTGGGCCACGAGATATTGACCAAAAAACGGTTGAGTTGGTGCGTCGGGATAAATGTGAAAAAATCAAATCTGTGCCGCGTGCTGAGCTAGCTCAAAGAATAGAAGATTTACTAATTGACACACATAAATTTTTGTATAATCGCAATTTAGACTGGCGTAATCAAAATACCCACCATAATATTAATTCTTTGGAAGAGCTAACTGAAGTTTTGGATACAAAAGGTGGTTTTGCAAATATCCATTGGGACGGCTCCGCGGAGCAGGAAAATAAAATAAAAGAAATTGCAAAAGCTACTATTCGAGTGAGAGACTTTGCTGAACCTCTTACCGAGGGTAAATGTATTATTTCAAGTAATAAATCGGCGGGTAAAGTTTTGGTTGGCCGAGCTTATTAGAATTTAGAAGTTTTTTATTTGAGTAAAGTATAAAAAATAAATGACAAAATATAATTGAAAGCAAATAAACAAATTAAACAGCTTACAACCGCTTTAGTGGTATATTTGCCGACTCCCGCTGCACCCCCAGTAGCTTCCAGACCATAACTACAAGCAATCGAGGCAATTACTCCTCCGAAGCAGAGAGCTTTAAAGCTGGTTACTATAAAATCATAAACATCAACATAATGCTTAATTGAATTCACATAGCTAGTAAAGCCAACCTGAGCAATTAACTCAGCGACAATATAACCTCCTAAAAGACTCGCAAAAATTGCAATAATATTTAAAATTGGCATCGAAAGCATACAAGCTAATACTCGTGGAGCGACAATAAACCACTCTGGGCTTAGTTTCATAACTTTTAAAGCATTAATTTGTTCGGTGATTTTCATAGTGCCAACTTCAGCTGCCCAGGCAGAACCAATTCTCCCGGTTACCACAATAGCCGTAATAACTGGTGCTAATTCCCGTAATTGAGCCATGGCATTAGTACCTCCAATCTCGCTCAAAGCACCAAAAGCCGCAAAATGTTTAGTCAACTGCAAAGAACTAACTGCTCCAATTGAAATATTAGTTATAATTACCGTTGAAATAGAAGACCAAGCCGTATCATAAGCTTGCGACCAAAACTCTTTTTGATTTACTTGGCCTAATCTAAGATAGTTTAAACTACAGTAAATATGCTCAATGATTTTGCCTATAATTTCCAAAAACTCGGTGAATTTAGCCTTTATAGACTTGTCTGGCGGCCTCATACTAAGTTAGGATTCACTAGCTTTTTCTAGAACCAATTCTGGAACTCTTGTTTCTTCTCTCTGAGCAACCATTTCGGCGTGTTCTTTATTTTCTTGATCTTCTTTATTTTTAATTTTTTCTTGCAATAAATTTATTTTTTCTTTAGCTTCTTCAAAATTATAAGTATTGTTTTTTACTTTATCGACAATTGCTAATACATCGTCTCTTTCCAAGGTTTCTTTGTCCAGAAGCTCGCTCGCAACTGCTTCCATTAAAGAACGATTAGTAGTTAAAGTATTTTTTACTTCTTCAAAAGATTTATTAATTAAGTCTTTCACCCTTTGATCGATTTGCTTGGCTACTTCTTCTGAATAGTCTTTGGAATGACCAAAATCTCCTAAAAAGCTTTCTCTTTCCTCTCCATAAGCAATAGGCCCTAAATCACTCATTCCAAACTGGGTTATCATACGCCTAGCTATTTTTGTTGCATTTTGCAAATCAGAAACTACGCCAGTTGAAGTATCATTGTAAATAATTTCTTCCGCAGCCATACCGCCTAAAGCTACTTTAATTCTAGCCGAAAGAGATTTTTTAGTCCAATGTACATGATCTTCTTTATCAAGGCTCCATGAAACACCCGCAGCTTTACTACGAGGAATAATTGTTACTTTATGAAAAGGCATTTCCTTACGGCCAGTTTCATCCTTTTCAATTAATAAACTAATTAAAGCATGTCCAGTTTCATGGTAAGCAATCATTTCCATTTGATGAAAAGGTACTTTAATCATTCGTTTAGAGCCTAAATAAACCTTATCAATAGCTTCTTCAAAGTCAATCATATCAATTTGCTTTTTACTTTTACTAGCTGCAATCAAAGCTGCTTCATTCATCATATTAGCCAAATCTGCACCCGTAAAACCTGGGGTTCTCTTCGCTAAAACTTTTAAATCCATTTCGGAAGTTAGAATTTTCCCTTCGGAGTGAACTTTTAAAATGGCTTCCCGACCTCTAATATCTGGATAATCAACAACAACTTGCCGGTCAAAACGTCCTGGCCTAGTCAAAGCACGATCAAGAATATCTGGCCTATTGGTGGCAGCTAATAAAATAATATTAGTATTACCGCTCTCAAAGCCATCCATCTCAACCAGTAATTGATTCAAAGTTTGTTCTCTTTCATCATGTCCGCCCATAGTTACACCACGCTGACGACCTACTGCATCAATTTCATCAACAAATATAATACAAGGAGCTTGTTTGCGAGCTTGCTCAAATAAATCTCTTACTCGACTGGCTCCTACCCCAACAAACATTTCTACGAAATCAGAACCTGAAATACTAAAAAATGGAACACCCGCTTCACCAGCCACTGCTTTGGCTAATAAGGTTTTACCAGTACCGGGGGGACCAACTAATAAAACACCTTTGGGTATTTTGGCTCCTAAAGCTCTAAATTTTTCGCCATCTTTTAAAAACTCAACTATTTCTTGTAATTCTTGCTTAGCTTCATCAACACCAGCCACATTTGCAAAAGTTATTTTAATTTTTTGCTCACCTAATAATTTAGCTTTACTCTTAATAAAATTAAAGGCTTGTCCTCCGCCTGATTGTAAACCTCTCATCATAAAGAATAAAAGCGGCAATAATATAATTAAAGGCCCAATTTGGAATAATAAAATTGAGATTATTTCGCCAGTTTTGGAATCTTCAATGCTCGTATTAATATCAGCTTTCGTTAATTCATCAGCTAATTGAATATAACCACTTTGGCTGCGAGGCAATTTGGCGTATTTACTTTTGTTATCAGCTAAATGAAGTATAACTTTATTATTACTATCGTCAATTGAAACTTTTTCTACTTTTTTCGAGTTTTCGAAAGCAATTTTCCGAAATTCACTATAGGTTATTTCTTCGGATTCTTTTGGTTTTGTGATACCAACCGCCAATATAACAGCTAAGATGGCTAACAATAAATAGGGTAAATTGGACTTGAAATTTTTCATTTAAAATTATTGAGACTGAATAGATTCAATTAAAAGCTTTGTTTCATTTAAATATACCTTAAAGAAAGTAACTCGCAATAAATTTATCTTATCTTCTAATATCAAAGTATTTATACCTTGCTTCTACAGCTGTTTTAACTTTTCGAGATAATTTTCCCAATATTTTTCCAGAAGGCAGAATAATTTTCTTTTGACCAATTTCCAGACTTCCCGTTCCAATTTCTGGCCCCAAAGAAACCAAAACACCTTGCATTTTAAAGTTCTCTGCCGTTAAAGTCTGTCCATTAATAGTAGCCATAATATAATGAGCCACTGCGACACCATGCTTACAAGCAGCTTGTCCATTTAGAGGAAAAGGTTGTTTGGTAATTGGATCTAAGAAAAGAGCATTATCTCCAATCGCATAAGTGTTGGGTCTTCCTTGGACACGCAAAAATTCATCTACTTCCACCCTTAAACCTCGTCCTAATAGCCATTTGCTCAAATCTCCGGCCTCATTAATAAATTCCAGCTCAAAAAAGCAATTTCCTCTTATACCGCCAGTCCACAAAATAGTTTTAGCTTTAATAACTTTTCCATCTTTGAGCCTAACATTATCTTCAAAAGCCTCTTCGATTGGTTGTCCTAAAACTAATTTAACTTGTTTTTGTTGTCTAAAGAATTGAGTTACTTTGTCGCTTAAATCTTTATCTCCTGCGGCCATTAAAGCATTAAAGGCTTCGATAATATAAATTTTAATATGTTGCGGATTCAAATTATATTTTTTCGCTAAATCAGGCAAAAAATAAATTAATTCTCCCGCTACTTCTACGCCAGTTAAACCACCACCACCGACAATAACTGATAAAAGCTCTTTATATTCATCTGAACTTGGGTCTAGGTTCTTTGCTTTAGCAAAATTATTTTCTAACTTTGATTCCAAATCTTGAACTTGCTTAGTATTAATGAAGCCCAGAGAGTTTTCTTGTAAGCCTGGAATATTAAAATAATTTGTTTGACTGCCCAAAGCTAAAATCAAAGAGTCAAAATCTACGGATGAGTTTTCTGGATTGCCCGAACGATGAATTAAGACTTTTTTATTTTGATAATTAATTTGTTTGACTTCTGCCTTCATGAATTCAATCGACTTATTCTCTAAAAGCTCTGACAGAGGAATTTGAGTATTTAAAGTTTTGTGAGTAATTTTATGAGGCAATTCAGGCAATAATTCATGATAATCATTTTTATCAATCAAAACACATTGATAATTTTGTTTTTCTAATTCAATAGCGGCTTGTAATCCAGCATATCCTGCTCCAATTATTACTATTTTATGATTTGCTTGCATTATTTGAAGAAAATTATTTTTAATATAAACTAATATATTTGTTAAATTTTACACAGTTAATAAACAAAATAAAGAATATTTAAGCCAAAATCATAAAAAATACCTAGTAAGCTATAGATTTTTTCAAATTAAGTTTGGTAATTCCTCATTCTTGAAGTATGCCATCACCGAGTTTTAATATTTTTTCTTTTATCTTTAAGCTTATTTCTCTCAAATCTATTAGTCGTTTTGTAATCGGATTATTGTTAGGAATTATAGAAGGAACATTTAATAAAATCTTAGTTAATAAATCGTTCAAGAAAAGAAGAGAAAAAATGATTGTCATATCTAAGAAAATCATAATAAATATGCTTGCTTGATCTTTTTTGGCTTCACTTAGTGATATACAAGTCGGTGATACATGAATAAACTCTGAACATAAGTGATAGCAATAATCGTAGTATTTTTCATTTAGCTTGCATTTTTTATTCCAATAATTTATTTCGTTTTTATCATTTTCTTCC
>JAAFJH010000046.1:0-2158 GCA_013298875.1 Synechococcales cyanobacterium bin2.concoct.b11b12b14.033 | reverse complement strand
AAAATAAAGAATATTTAAGCCAAAATCATAAAAAATACCTAGTAAGCTATAGATTTTTTCAAATTAAGTTTGGTAATTCCTCATTCTTGAAGTATGCCATCACCGAGTTTTAATATTTTTTCTTTTCTTCTGGAGCCAGTCTTTTTTCCTGTAACTTAGCATATTCAATTATTTTATCAAACCCGTTCTTTAAGTCATTTAATTCGTCTTCTCGATTTTTTAGTTCTTCTTTTTGCTGTTTTAAAAACATTTCTTGAGAATTCATGATTTTATAAATATAAATTTTGCAATTTGTTTATTCTTTAAGTCTGAATCGCAGATTAGCACAGATAAAATTGAATATTCAGATATTTCTTTACAGTTTTTATCAAATTAAGATTATGCTAAAATCAATTTTAAGTTTAGATTATTTCTTATATTTATGGAAATTAATATCAATCAAAAAACTCTTCAGCAGGCAATCTCAATAACTGGTATTAATAATGCTCAAGAATTAATTGAACAGGCTTTAATATCTTTTGTTCAACAAAAAGTTGTACTTAATCAAGCCTTGGAAGACAATTTAGAAGAATTAGATGCATTGTCTAGTAATACTTACTTGAACTCAATTGAAGAAGCTAGACAAGATTATAAAAATAATAAAACTTATTCAATTAATGACATATAAAAATGGGTTTGCAAATTATATTTACGGAGAAAGCTTTTAAGGATTTAGCCAAACTTAATAACGATGAAAAACAAAGAATAAAATCAAAATTAATTGAATATTCAGAAAATCCGCTTTTCTTTGCTAAAAAACTATCTAACTTCAAACTTGGTAATTACCGCTTCAGAATAGGGGATTATAGAGTAATTTGCGATATTGGAGAAAATATAATTATTATATTAAGAGTTGGACATCAAAAAGAAATATACAAATAAATATAATTATATAAATTTGTTTGACAGTTTATCGCTTGAATTTCAGTGTTACTATTTTTTTCTACATATATGCTAACTTTTCATCTTTCTCACTTAAGTTAAGATAAAAAAGAAACATTTATTACTTTATACTTTTTGGCCAACCAACATCATGACTAAAGCCGCTCCTATCCCAAAAGCTCAAGAAGATTATTCACTTGTAATAGTAGAATCTCCTGCTAAAGCAAAAACAATCGGTAAAATTTTAGGTTCTAATTATAAAATCGAATCTTCCGTTGGCCATATTCGGGATTTACCAGTGCGTGGAATTGGGGTTAATACTCGCAAAGATTTTGAACCAACTTATGAAATAATGCCCGGCAAAGAAAAAGTGGTTGAAAAATTATTAAGTATTGCAAAAAATGCCGATATGATTTACCTGGCGACTGACCCGGATCGTGAAGGAGAAGCAATTGCTTGGCATTTAAGTTGTGTTTTGGACGCCCCAAAGAAAAAAGTAAAAAGAGTAAAATTCAATGAAATTACCGAAACTGCGGTCAGAGAAGCTTTTGTTAATGCATCGGATATAGACAAACCCCGTGTAGAAGCTCAACAAGCTCGTCGGATTTTAGACAGATTAGTTGGTTATAAAGTTAGTCCTTTAATTCAGCGTAAAATTGGTGGTCGTTCAGCTGGTCGGGTTCAATCAGTAGCAGTTAGATTGATTTGTGCCAGAGAAGCTGAAATTGTAGCTTTTAACCCGGAAGAATATTGGTCATTTAATGGTTTATTTGAAAAAGATAAATTTAAATTCAATGCTCAGCTGAATTCTTTTAAAGGCAAAAAAATTGTTACCCCAGACAAGGCAGATAAAAATGATATTTTATGGATTAAGTCTGCTTTGGAAGCTAAAGAATTAGAAAAAGAATTAAAAATTCCCCAATCAGCCAAAATAAAATCGGTTAATGAAAGAACTATTAATAAGCAGTCTAGTCCGCCTTTTATAACTAGTACTTTACAAAGAGCCGCTGCGAGCGTTTTTGGCTTTGGTGTAAAAAAAACCATGCAAATTGCCCAGCAACTTTATGAAGGTATTGATTTGTACGGCGGTAATGCACCTGTTGGTTTAATTACTTATATGAGAACTGACTCAACCAGAGTTTCCGAAAAAGCTATTGAAGAGGCAGACATTTATATAACTCAAAAATATGGCAAAGAGTTTTTACCGAAAGAAAAAAGACAATTTTCAAAAGGAAAA
>JAAFJH010000045.1 GCA_013298875.1 Synechococcales cyanobacterium bin2.concoct.b11b12b14.033 | reverse complement strand
AATAGTTACTATTTCGCTGACACTTAATTTACTTTGACTATCTCTTTCCCATTTTATCGTTAGGTTTTCATCTACAAAAAAATATGCAAAGTATGAGAAAATTATTGTCCATGAGTTTTTTTATTTTTAGTCTCTAACTCTCATTAATAAACTAAACTCATGCTTTTTTCAACCTAGCACCATTGGTTAATACAAATTGGTTTAAAGATATTAGTAGTTTATTTATTTTTATACTCCAAGAATTAACTGTCCCGTTTTTCTTAGGGTTCATTGATTATGGCTTTATTGCAGCTTGCTGGCTTACTAAATGTTTATTTCAATACTTAAAAATCTAAAGTGGTATATTTGTTAATAGTAGTTAATTGATAAAAGTTATGAAAAAAATATTATTACAATTTAACGATGATATTCTTGATAATGTAATGTGGCTTTTAAAGAGCTTGTCAATTAGCGAAATTAAACTAATTGATGATTTTGATTATTTAGAAGAGGATAAATTATAAAGAAATAAATTTTGATTTAGTCGAATATCACAAAGGAAATAAAGCAAATTTTATGTCTTTGGAAAACGCAAAGAGCGAATGTTTCAATTAGAAATTAGAAAAAATGCTATTAAATTTTTGAAAAGCCGTTCGGAAAAAGACAAAGGGCGAGTTTTTAAAGCTTTAGATAAATTGGCGGTGAATCCGTTGGATAAAACTTTAGACATTAAACCTTTAGTAAATTGCCATTATTTAAGATTAAGAGTTAATAATTACCGAATAATTTATGAAGTTCTGGAATCAAAATTTATAAAAAACATAAATTTTAGAAGTTATTTGAAAGTTTTAATTATAATAAAGAGACAAATGCAAATAATTCTCAATAAACAAAATGATTTATTCACTCAGTTTCCTTGCAGATAAAATTATAGAAAGTTTAAAAGTTCAAGTATTAGTCTCTGGCAAGCTGAATTGCAAAATAATTTATACAGTTTGGGAAATTAAAGGTTTAAGGTAAATATAATGAAAATAGCTTTAGATGAATTCCAAGAAAAATGTACAATTTTAATAAATCAACTCAATGAAAGCCAAGAAGAAATTATTATTACTCAACTGGGAAGTCCTATAGCCAAATTAATCCCTTTAAAATTGGAAGAAAGCCCTAAAGTATTTGGATGCATGAAAGAATCAATTAAGTTTATAGGCGATATTGTTAGCCCAATTGATGAACCTTGGGAATCTTCCAATGTCTAAAACAATTCTCCTGGATACACATACTTGGATATGGCTGAATGAAGGTGTAGTAGATAAGTTCAGTGAGTCTGTAATTGAATGTATAGAAAAATCCTTTTTAGAAAGACAATTATTAGTTTCTTCGATTTCAATTTGGGAAATAGGAATGCTGACTTCTAAGGGTCGATTGAGTTTTAGAGACAGTTGCCAAGAATGGATAAATAGAGCTTTAAAAGTACCTGGAATCACTTTAATTCAATTAGAACCCTCAATTGCTATACATAGCAGTTATTTAGCAGGTGATTTTTATGCCGATCCTGCCGATCGAATTATCGTTGCAACGGCCCAAAAGAAAAATGCTACTTTGCTTACAGCAGATAAGAAAATTCTTGAATATGGCTCAAAAGGTTATTTAAAAGTATTATCACTAAATAGTTAAATTTAAATGAATAAAGTAAATGATAAACAAAAAATATTATTAGTTGGTAACCCGAATATTGGAAAGTCAGCTTTATTTCAGGCTTTAAGCGGGCAATTCGTTGAAATTAGTAATTATCCAGGCACGACGGTGGAAATATTAAAAACTTCATTGAATGAGAAAACTGATTTAATTGATACTCCAGGCATTTATAGTATTTCTGCGGAAAATGATGAAGAAAAAATTGCTTTTAAGTCTCTGGAAGAGCTAGCTGAGAGCGGCAAAAATAATAGCTTTATAATTAATGTTGTCAATGCTTGTAGTTTACAAAAAGATTTATTTTTAACTCTTCATTTAATTGATTGTAAGTTACCTTTGATTTTAGTTATTAATCAAATCGACCAATTAGAGAAGCAAAAGCAAAAAATTAATTATGAAAAATTAGCCAAAAAGTTAAATCTAAAAATTTTTCCGGTTTCCGCTTTAACTGGTGAAGGAATTCAAGATTTAAAAGATTTTATTGTTTCAGAAACAGAAGTAAAAGCAAATAGTTTTCAGTCTTTTGAATTGATGGCTGAATTGGGTAAATTAAATGCTGAAATTAATACTTTTGAAAAATTAATGCTTTTAGAAGGGCAAATTACAAATACCGAAAAATTAAATTTTAAACCAAAAAAATCTCAAATTTATGCTAAACGTCGGGAAAGAGTTGATCGGGTTTTTAATGATTTGCTTGAACGTGAAGTTTCCTCACAACATAATAAATTTACCAAACAGTTAGACCAAATTTTAATTCATCCGCTTTATGGCACTTTAATTGGCTTAGGTTTGGCTTTTTTCTTTTTGTATCAAGTTTTGGGTGTTTGGGTGGCTGGTGATTTAGTTGGTTTTTTGGAAAATAAAGTTTTTGATAAATATTGGAATTCAGGAGCCAAATGGACTGTAGCCCACGTTCTGCCTTCGGAAATAATATGGTTAGAAGATAAAACAAAACAAGCTCGCTTCATTTCTCAAAAAGGTTTAATTTTCAACTCAAAGCTCAGAGAGAAATTATTCAATTTAAAAGTTTTGTCTCATGCAGAATATATCTTTTCACCAGCTGACTTAATTGATAAACCGAATGAAAAGACTAATTTAAAACAAAACTTTTGGTCATCAATTGGCACAATTCTGGCGGGGAAATATGGTTTATTAACTTTAACGGTAACTTATTTGCTGGGCGTACTTTTGCCTTTAATTTGGTTTTTTTACTTAAGCTGGGCCTTATTTGAAGACAGCGGTTATTTACCACGCATGGCAGTTTTGGCGGACGGATTTTTACGTATTATTGGTTTAAATGGACGGGGCATAATTCCTTTGGTTTTGGGCTTAGGTTGCGTAACAATGGCGGTTGTAACCACAAGATTAATGAGTAATAAACGTGAACAATTAATCCTGATGATACTTTTGGGAATTGCTGTTCCGTGTTCTGCTCAGCTTGGGATAATACAAGGTTTATTAGCTAAAACTGGTGGTTTAATGGGTTGGCTGATTTGGCTGGCGGTTTTATTAATGGTTTTATTTTTATGTGGTTTTTTAGCCAATAAGCTTTTGCCCGGCAAACCAACGCCTTTACTTTTAGAATTGCCTCCTTTACGCTTTCCTCAGTGGAAAAATGTTTTAAATAAAGCTAATCAAAAAAGTTGGTTTTTTCTCAAAGAATCAAGCATGCCTTTTGTTATAGCTTCTTTGGTAATTACTATTTTTCAGGTAACTGGTATTTTAAGTTTAATCATTGAATGGCTTAAGCCAGCGGTTAGTGGTATTTTACATTTACCGAAAGAAGTGGCTTTGTCTTTTCTGCTTGGTATGGTACGCCGGGATTTTGGGGCTTTTGGCTTATTAGATTTAAACTTAAACCAAATTCAGGTTATAACGGCTTCGGTAACACTAACTTTGTTTGTGCCTTGTATTGCGACGCTTGGAGTAATGATTAAAGAAAGAAATTGGCAAACTGCTTTGGGAATTTGGCTAACTTCATGGGTTTTTGGCTTTACAATTGGTGGTTTATTAACTCGTGTTTTAGAAGGCTTAGGTTATTAAATTTTAATTTCTGGCTCAGAATAATTACAGTTTTTAAATAATGAATTAGCTTTGTGTTCCTTTAAACGCCTCATGAATGCAAACTATACCGCCAAAAATATTTTTGTAATTGGTTTCTTGCCAGCCAACTTCTTTCAATAAATAATTTAATTCAATTTGGTTTGGATAAGTTTTAATCGAGTTGGGCAAATAATCATAAGCTTTATAATTTTTAGTAAATAGTTGCCCCAGGAGAGGAAGCAACCAAAACCTATAAGGCCAAGAAATATAATGCCAAAAGCCTATCGGATGGCTTAAATCCAAAATAATTAATTTGCCTCTTCCCTTACAAACACGGAAAATTTCACTTAAACATTTTTTATAATCTGTCACATTCCGCAAACCAAAACTAATTGTAATTCCATCGAAGTAATTATCAGTAAAAGACAAATCCAAAGCCGAACCTTCGGTAAAAATGATATTTGTATTTTTGGGTTTAGGGCGGTTTTTAGCTATTGCAAGCATTTGACCCGAAAAGTCTAAACCAGTAATTTCAGCCTTTGGGTAAGTTTTAGCTAAAATACAAGTTAAATCGCCAGTTCCACAGCACAAATCTAAAATACGAATTTGCTCCCCGTTTACGGGGCTAAGTGGCATTAAAAGACTTTCCGCAATTTCTTTTTTCCAAAGGCGATGTAAACCTAAAGTCATTAAATCATTCATTGAATCGTATTTACTGGCAATATTATTAAATAATTTCTGCACAAATTCAGATTTATATTCGGGTTTCGGTAAAAAATTCATTTGATTTATGTTTTGATTCGCAATAATATAAATTATACTTTGAATATTTTGTACTTTTCTCCAAACCCATAAATGAACTCTCTTATCCTTGGAGACTGCCTTCAAGCCCTAAAAAACCTACCTTCCGAGAGCGTGGATTTGTGCTAGGTTGATCCGCCATTTTTTAGTAATCGTAATTATGAAGTGATTTGGGGCGATAAAGGCGAAGTCCGTAGCTTTGATGATCGGGTCAAAAAAGGCGAAGTGGCAGGCAAAATTTTGGCTTTTAGTTTTGGCAAAGGAGCAATTCAGGAAGCGGCAAGGCTGAGGAACGAAGACAAAATTTTACTTGATTTGGTGCGGGTAGAAGACATTATCTCAATCGCCAAAAAACCGAATGTGAAATTAGTAGTGGAATTGATTGAGAAAAAAGAAAAAACTGAAAGTTATAAATTTGAAATTAAAGAAACGGCTGATGACGGCTCACAGATTGAATTTTACAGCTTTGAAATTTTAATGAAAAAGCCCTCTAACTCCCTAAAGGGAGAACCAGAACACGAAACTCCCCCTTTAGGGGACTGGGGGGGGCTGAGACTGAAAATATTTGCTCAGATTACCGCAATAAAACCGGCTCCTTTGAACAAGAATTAAAAACTGGGAAGTATAAAATTATCGGGAAAGCAATTGACAACAATGGATTGGAGGGACAAGATGAAGTAGAAATTGTAGTTGGTTAGATTATGATAAATAAACTAGGTAAATAAACCCGTTAAAGGAGCCTTTAGAAAAATATGCCTATTCCCAAATTTCATGAAATAATGTTGCCGCTTTTGAAAAAGTATCAAGATGGTAAAACTTATCACGCAACTGCTTTTATTGAGGAATTAACGGATGAGTTCAGGTTAAGCCCGTCTGAAAGGTTAGAAAAAGTAAGTTCTGGCAAAACTAGAATTACAGACAGAATTTTGTGGGCTTATACTTTTTTGTATAAACTTGGTTTTTTAAGTCGTCCTAGCCGTGCAAATTATACTATTACTCCCAGAGGCTCTGAGTTCTTGAAACTAGATTGGAAAGAAATTAACTTTGAAAAGCTAAAGCAACTATATCCAGATATTTTAGAAGACAAATTTTGGCAGAAAAACAACTCTTTTAAATCAGAAAAAGAATTAAAAGCAACTGAAGCTGAATCAACACCAGATGAAATACTTACCGCAATCATAAACCAAAAAATATTGGAAACCCAGTCAGAAATTTTGGAACAAATCAAAAATATTTCACCCAGAAGCTTTGAAAACTTGGTTGTAAAACTGCTTGTCGCCATGGGCTACGGCACGGAAGAATTCAGTCTGACAACGAGCTACACAAATGATGGTGGAATTGATGGAATTGTACAGGCGGATGAACTGGGTTTTGAAAAAGTTTACATACAAGCAAAAAAATATGAAAGTAATGTAGGCAGACCAGATATTCAAAAATTTGTGGGAGCAATGACGGGCACTAATAAAGGTGTTTTTATAACCACAGCAAAATTTGCAAGCTCAGTAACTGAATACCTAAAATCCCGACAGGAAAATATCGTACTGATTGACGGGGAAAAAATGGTGCACTTAATGTACAAATACAATCAAGGGGTGTCAGTTCGCCAAACGATTACCCTAAAAGCCATTGACACTGATTATTTTGAGGAATTAGGAAACTTATAAATTACCGCAATAAAGCTGGCTTATTTCTAAATTTCAAGCAATTCTACTATAATTTTAAAGTCATTAAATTTGATATGAAATTAGAATTTAGAAAAATATGTTTGGCTTATAATGTGCATAGACCTGCGAGTCTTGAGCTTGCTAAGAGGTTTGAAGCTATTATTAAAGAATTAAATATTCAAAACTTTAAATTACCTTTTGGTCTAATTGAACCGTTCTCACTAGAGCAGGCGGAAATAAAAACCATTGATTTAGTAATTGTCTTTGGTGGAGATGGCACTTTATTAACGGCTGCCCGAAGGTTTTCACCCTTTGCAATTCCTATTTTAGGCATTAATGCCGGGCATTTGGGTTTTTTAACTGAAGTAAATACGCCCGCTGATATAAAAACTTTTTTAACCGATATTTTGGCCGGTAAATGTTTGACTGAATATCGCACGATGATTGAAGCCGAAATTTACTCGGGAGATAGTGTCCAAAGCTTAATTGCTTTAAATGATATTGTTATTTCCCGCAGTTCACGCTCTCATCTTTTAAAGTTAAATTTGGAAGTTGATCAAAGTGAAGTAGCTGAATATATGGCAGATGGACTTATTATTTGCACACCAACTGGCTCAACAGCTTATTCTTTGGCAGCAGGTGGTGCCGTGCTAGACCCAAATATTGCTGGTATTGGTTTAATCCCAATTTGTGCTCATACTTTAACTAGTCGGCCTTTAATTATTTCGGACAAATCAACCTTAAAAGTTAGTATTAATTCACGCAATAAAAGACAATCTTTAATAACTGTCCAAGCTGATGGCCAAGAAATTTGCTTAATTGAACCTGAACAGGATCATGTTTTAGTTAGGAAATCTGAGTTTCAAACTTTATTAATTAAGTCTTTAAATCCGGATAATAATTTTTATAAAGTTTTAAGCCGTAAATTGTTTTGGGGTCGTTCACGATGAGAATAATTAAATTATGAATTTAGAAATTGGAAAAAACCTAAAAGAAGCTTGCGGCATTGTGGGCTTAATGTTTAAAGATTCCAAATTAATTAAAGAAACTGCTTATATTGCTTATTTGGCTTTAAATGCTCTTCAGCATCGCGGGCAAGAGTCAGCTGGTTTAATTTGCTTTGAGAAAAATAATGATGCCAGGCTTATTAAAGATATGGGTTTAGTCGGCCAAATTTTCGATGATACTAGGCTTAATATGTTAAATGGACATTTAGCTTTAGGACATGTTAGATATTCAACGACCGGTGCTTCTGAAATTTGTAATGCTCAGCCAATCACTTTAAGTAATTATCATTTTAAATCTTTGGCTTTGGCTCACAATGGCAATTTAGTAAATACTGATAAATTAAGTGAAGAACTTAAAAACGAAAATATTAATTGCACTACCACGTCTGATAGTGAGGTTTTAGCTCATTTAATTAATTGCAAAATAAACTCTATTAACAAATCCGAAATTTTAGCGGCTTTAAAAACTAGCTTAAGTAAAGCCAAGGGAGCATTTTCTTTGTCAATTTGCTTAGGCGGACAATATTTAATTGGAGTCAAAGACCCGCAAGCTTTTAGGCCTTTATGTTTAGGTGCTTTAGAGAATGAAAAAGGTGAATTATTGGGTTTGGTTTTAGCCTCCGAAACTTGTGGCTTAGATATTATGAATGCCCGTTTTATTCGGGAATTAGAGCCGGGCGAAATAATTTTAATTGACCAAGATTTGAATATGGAAAGTACTTTTTTGCCAAATATAAAACAAAAGTCTTGTTTATTTGAATTAATTTACTTTGCCCGCCCAGACAGTAAAATTAATGATGTACAAATTCACTCTTTCCGGGAATCTTTAGGCAAGGCTTTAGCCAAAACTAAAAATATTCCAGCTAGAGCTGATATTGTCATTGGTGTACCCGATTCTGGAATTCCGGCTGCCATTGGTTATGCGGCTGAGTCGGGGATTTTATACGCAAACGGATTGATTAAAAACCGTTATATTGGGCGTACTTTTATTCAGCCAACTCAATCTATAAGGCAACTCGGAATTAAACTAAAATTAAATGCTTTGCCTAGTGTTGTAGCAGATAAATCTATTATTTTGGTCGATGATTCAATTGTGCGGGGAAATACACCTAAGCAATTAATAAAGCTGTTAAAGCAAGCGGGTGCGAAAGAAGTACATATGAGAATTAGCTCTCCACCGATTTTATGGGGTTGTCATTATGGAATTGCCATGAAAGATCATGAATTATTAGCACGTAGGTTAAACTCAGATATTGAACTTATCAGACAAGACTTAGAAGCAGATAGTTTGGAATATTTAGACTTAGATATTATTTTGCAATTAACTAAACAGGACACCGAAAAGTTTTGTACTGCCTGTTTTAATGGTAATTATCCAATTTTATAAAAACTAAAAATCAAAGTTAAAGGGAAAAGGCTAAAATTGTTTCCAGCGCCATAAAATACCACCCCAAGTTAAGCCAGCTCCAAAGCCAACTAAAGCCAAAAGTGAATTGTTCTCAATTTGATCTTTATATTCATGCCAAGCTAAAGGAATGCTAGCAGCCGAAGTATTTCCATATTTTGCAATGTTAGATAAGCACTTTTCTTTTGGCCAATTCAATTTTTCCGCCACTGAATCAAGTATTCTCTGATTAGCCTGATGACAAATTAAATAATCAATATTTTCAGTTTTCAAATCAATATTGCCGGTAATATTCGCCAAAATATCTGGTATAGCTTTAACTGCAAACTGGTAAATCTTTTTTCCATTCATAAAAACAGTTTCGACCGGCTTTTGTATTTTTCCATTAGGAAATTGTCCGCCTACCGACTTTAAATATAATTCACAAGCACCACTTCCGTCTGAATGCAAAGAATGGGACAATAATTGATTATTTTCCGCTGAAGTTCTTTCAATTAAGGCAGCTCCTGCCCCATCACCAAATAAAATAGCCGTAGAACGATCAGTCCAATCCATAAAACGAGAATGTATGTCAACTCCAACTATCAAAACTTTTTTGGCCGTACCTAATTGAATAAATTGAGAAGCGGTCATTAAAGCAAAAACAAAGCCTGAGCAAGCAGCACTTAAATCGAAGGCTAAAATATTTTTGGCTCCTAAAGCTGATTGTAATCTACAAGCTGTACTTGGATACAAATAATCGGGTGTGGAAGTGGCCACAATTATTAGGTCTAGTTCTTCAGGAGAAGTATTACCTAAAGCTTGTTTGGCTGCTTTAATTGATAAGTCTAATGAGTCTGGTTTTTCAGCAGAAAATTCACAAATACGTCTTTCCAAAATTCCAGTACGTGATTCAATCCATTCAGAATTCGTTTCAAATAAGCTTTCTAAATCTGAATTTTTAATAATTTTGGGCGGGACTGCACTTCCTAAGCCACTTATTTTTACTCCAAACGGAATATTCATTTTATAAATATTTTCAATAAATTTTAACTAATATAAACCACTTCAAAAAAAATTTAGTCTTAAATCGAAAAAACTTTTCTACGTCTTAAACCAAAATACTGACTCAGAAATATCTTGAACAAATAATCTTTCTCTTCTATTAAACATAAATTATTTCTTTGCTTATCCACTCTTTGGCAATGGGTTTTAAAGCACTTTCCGTAATAAGGTCAACTTTTTTAGCAAAATTATTTTCCAGCTCTCTTCTCAAATCTAAAAAGTTATGAATATTTTTCATGGAGCTGATTAACTCGACTGCAATATCAATGTCACTAACTTCAATTTGATCGTTTCTGGCATAACTTCCAAAAAGGCCAATTTTCAAAACTCCATATTTTTTGCGTAATTCTTCTTTATTTTTAGAAAGAAAGTCTAATACTGTAGCTTGATTTACCATTTTAATAAGTTTACTGTCTACTCTTTTGTATATTTTAAAGAATTCTTTCTCTTAAATTTTTCGGTAAATTTTCCCTTAATTAATAATTTCTGAATTCAAATTCAGAGTTATAATGTTAGTGGTAAGTTTGTATAAGGAGAAAAATTAATTTTATGGCAACAGCTACTCAAGCAAAATTAGTGCCTCTCGAAGATCGTATTGTTGTCGAGAAGCATGAAGCTGAAGATAAAACTTCTGGTGGAATCATTTTGCCAGATAATGTACAAGAAAAGCCACAAGAAGCAATTGTTGTTTCAGTTGGTGCTGGAAAAAAAGATCCAGAAGGAAAATTAATTCCAATTGATAATTTAAAAGCTGGCGATAAAATCATTTATCCAAAATACAGCGGAACAGAAGTAAAAATTAATGGTAAAGAATTCTTAATTTTAAAAGCTAGCGATGTTTTAGCTAAATTTGAGTAATTTTCAACTTAATAAAAAACTTTAATAAAAACAAAAACTAACTTAATGGAGACTATATAAAACAAAATGGCAGGAAAACATATTCTGTACAAAGAAGATGCAAGAAATGCAATTAGCCAAGGTATTAATGAATTAGCCGACGCAGTTGCTGTTACTCTTGGTCCAAAGGGACGTAATGTTCTGATTCAGAAAAAATTTGGTGCACCACAAAGCGTGCGTGATGGCGTTACCGTAGCGAAAGAAATTGAATTTGAAGATCCAGTTAAAGATATTGGTGCCAGATTAATTAGAGAAGCTGCGACGAAAGCTAATGATAAAGCTGGAGACGGAACTACTACTGCAACAGTCTTAACTCGCAGTATTATTAACGAAAGCCGTAAAGTAATTGCCGCTGGTGCAAACCCCAGAGAAGTAAAACGTGGAATTGAAGAAGCTGTTGCCAGCGTTATACAAGAATTAAAATCTCAAGCTAAAGAAGTAAAAGATCGTACTCAAATTAAACAAGTTGCTTCAGTAGCCGCTGGTAATGACGAAACCATTGGTGAAATGATTGCAGACGCCATGGACAAAGTTGGCCGTGATGGCGTAATTACCGTCGAAGAAGCCAAAAGTTTGGAAACTTCTTTGAAAATTGTGGAAGGTATGCAGTTTGACAAAGGCTTTATTTCTCCTTATTTTGTTACCAACCCTGAGCGTCAAGAAGTTGAACTCAAAGATGCTTTTGTTTTACTTTGCGAAAAGAAAATTAATTTAGTTTCTGATTTAGTACCAATTCTTGAAAAAGTTGCCCGTGCTGGAAAACCACTTTTAATTATCTCAGAAGACGTTGAAGGCGAAGCACTTGCTACTTTAGTTGTTAATAAACTAAGACAAGTTTTAAATGTTTGTGCGGTAAAAGCTCCTGGTTTTGGAGATAGACGTAAATCTATTTTACAAGATATTGCTATTTTGACTGGTGCAGAAGTAATTTCAGAAGATTTAGGAAATAAATTAGACAAAATTACCGCTGAACAACTTGGAACAGTAGATAGAGCCTTAATTAGCAAAGATGAAACAACTTTAGTAGTTGATATTCCTGCTGATCGTAAAGCCTCAATTGAAGCTCGTAAAAAGCAAATTCTTAGAGAAATTGAAGAATCAACCTCTGATTATGACAAAGAAAAACTTCAAGAGCGTTTAGCTAAATTATCCGGCGGAGTAGCTACCATTCAAATTGGAGCCGCTACTGAAACCGAGATGAAAGATAAAAAATTAAGAGTTGAAGATGCTGTTAATGCAACTAAAGCCGCTTGTGAAGAAGGAATTGTACCTGGTGGTGGAGTTGCTTTAATTAGATGCCAAAAAGCTTTATCCGAATTAGTTAAAAAACTTGAAGGAGATAGAGTTATTGGAGCACAAATAGTTTTCCGTGCTATTGAAGGACCAGCTCGTCAAATAGCTGAAAATGCTGGTGAAGAGCCTTCTATTATTATTCAAAAAATTAAAGAGCAAACCGATTCATCTTTTGGTTATAATGCTGCTAATAATAAATATGAAGATATGATTAAAGCCGGAATTGTTGACCCAGTGAAGGTAACTAAAACTAGCTTACAAGTAGCTTCTTCAATTGCTTGCATGGTTATTGAAACTGATGCAGTAGTTTATGAAGTTCCTGATAAAGATAGTAAAGGTTCTGCAATGCCAGCTGGAATGGGTGGTATGGGCGGAATGGATTATTAATCTTTATAAAAAAAAGACTTAGTAATTTATTTGTTTACTCTGCGAGGCCCCCTAAAAAGGGCCTTTTTTATTGGAGCAAAAACAAAATATGCAAAAATATAAAAATTATTCAGGAATATAAAACTAACTGTGTGTGAAGTTCTTCAGCCAGAAAATAACAATTATATTAAACAATCTTTTGAGCCAATTTCTAACTAAGAGACTATTGCAAAAGTTTTGTACCGTACTTAGAATTTTTATACAGCATTAATTTATAGTATTTTAAAATTGTAAAAGCTGCTTGGCTAAAGGAATTGCGGCTTTTTGGCTACTTCCACTTGTGGTTAAAAGGGCAAAAGCTTTAATTGGTGCTTGAACCGGGTAAAATCCGATAATCCACGACTGAAAGCTTTCTAATTGTTGATTTGGTAATAGAACTGTACCGGTTTTGCAAGCTACAAAATCATCCAGCAACTTAGCTGTCCCAATAATGGAAGTCAAGTTCATGGCTTTATGTAATTGTTGATAAGTTAAACCGGAAATACTTCTGACTTTTTGCTGAGCAATTAAAGCTACTAAATTTAAAGCCGAAGCCAAATGAATGGACATTTCAGGGCTTAAACCCAAAGCATAATCAGCTATCGGAGAAGTTTTATTCGAAATTTTAAAGTCAAAACCAAAAAGTTTAGTATATATTAAAAACTGCTTTAAACTAATTTCTTGAGCGGCTTGAGAGAAAAATATATTACAAGAATGAGCTAAAGCTTTCTCTAAATTCATCTTGCCATGGGGTTTTTGGCATTTATAAACTTTTTCGCTAATTTTGATTATTCCTCTACATTCAAATTCTTTTTGTGGGGAAATCAATTTATTTTCAAGCAAGCAAATAAAAGTAATTAATTTCATCAAAGAGCCCGGCAAAGCTTGAGTTTTCTGGTTTATAAAGCCACTTTGTGACAAATCTAAATGCTGAGTTTTAAGGTCTTTTTGCAGAAAAATATAATTACTTTTATTCGATTTAGTTTTTCCTTCCAGGGAGCTAAACAATAAACTTACTAAACCAAAGCCTAAAGGCAAATTAATTAATTTATTTAAAAAATCTCTTCTATCCAATTCTCAAAAGGTCAATAACTTTAACAACTCCTTTTGTGCTTCTGGCAATACTGCGGGCAATTTTTCTTTGTTCTTGGCTTGGAACAGTACCTTTAAGATAAACTACTTTATTTTTGGTATCAACATTAATATCAGCGGCTTTAATACGATTATCTGATAATAAACGAGATTTAACTTGGCTAGTTAAAGAAGCATCATTAGCTTGTCTACCAGTTCTACGACCAAATTCAGTAGTTTTTTCAGCCACTTTTTCAAAATCCTGTTTAAGAGTTTCTTTTAAAGAAGCCTGCGAACTTAAAGTGAATAAAAAACTCATTAAAGCTAAACTTATTAAAAATTTCATGTTGATTTTTCAGCTAGTTGATAATTTCATTTTACCATGCCAAAAAGAAAAATCTCTCTGCTTGGAGCAACTGGCTCGATTGGTCAGCAAACTTTAGATTTAATTAGAAAGTCTCCAAACACTTATTCTTTAGAAGCTTGTGCAGCAGCTGGTAATAATTTAGATGCTTTTATTCAAATTGTTGAAGAATTTCAGCCCAAATTAGTTTCCACAGCTTCTGCTTCCAAGGCGGACGATTTATATAAATCTTTAAGTTTGTCAGTAAAAAATAAAATCCAAATTATTCATGGAGAAGCCAGCTTAAAAGAGGTTGCTGCTTTTCCTTTGTCAGATACTGTTATTTTAGGTTTGGTTGGTGCTTTGGGCTTAGAATCAGCTTTAACAGCTTTGAATTGCGGAAAAAGAACTATTTTTGCCAATAAAGAACCTCTGGTTATGGCCGGCAACTTAATTAGAGAAGCTTTAAATAATAATAAAGAAGCAGTTTTAATTCCTGCAGATAGCGAACATGTAGCTGTGCATCAATGTTTACAAGGACAAAATTTTGACAAAGTAAATAATTTATATTTAACAGCATCTGGCGGGCCATTTTGGAATGAGAAAAATTTGGATTTCAATTCAATTAAGCCAGCTCAAGCTTTAAATCACCCAACTTGGAAAATGGGTCATAAAATTACCATTGATTCAGCTACCCTTATGAATAAAGGCTTAGAAGTTATTGAAGCTTATAGTTTATTTGAAATTCCATATGACAAAATTCAAGTTTTAATTCATCCGCAGAGCTTAGTGCATAGTATGGTTGAATTTATTGATGGGCATGTTTTAGCTCAATTAGGGCCAAATGATATGCGTTTAGTTTTACAATATGCTTTAGACTACCCATCCAGACAGAATAATTTAACAGATAAATTTTTAAATTGGAAAGAAATTAATAAGCTTGAGTTTTTTGAACCAGATTTAGAAAAATTTAAATGTTTGAAATTGGCTTACTGGGCTGGCAAGCATGCACAAACTTATACCGCTTGTTTAGTGGCAGCTGACGAAATTGCGGTTGAGCTATTTTTGCAGGAAAAAATTAAATTTAGTCAAATACCTGATTTAATTGAAGAAGTATTAAATATGCATTCTGCCCAGGAGCCAAAAACTTTAGAAATTATTCAAAAAACTGATCAGTGGGCAAGAGAGCAAGCCATGAATTTATATAAAACCAAATATATTTGACCCAAAATTTTACTAATTTCTAATATCTGCTGCGAGGTAAAAAGGTGAATATTAAAACTGTAATAACAATTAATTATTTATAGAGATTTTATATTTTTGCAAGCTCATTTAATGATTTAAGCGTATATTAAACTATAAAAATACTCAAAGGTTATTTTAGTCTGGGATTGCTATAGAAGGTGAAGAGCATATTCCTTTCATGACACAATTTCTGGTGGGGATTTGTAGAGATATTCCAAAACAATTATTAGAGGTCAGAAATGAGAAGGGTTTTACAAGTCTTACCCAGGCACTTGAAGCATCTTTACAGAAGATTTTCGTCAAATCAAAAGAAATGTCTGGAGACAAATTTTCTAAACTTAAAGATGTGGCTATAAAAGCAGCTTTGGAACAATTAGGCGTAAAGATAAAAAAAGTTGAAAATACTAAAAATTTAGAAACTCGATTCAAAAAGCCGACCTAGCGTAAGTTCGACGGATAGAAAACAGGGAAAGTGCTTTATCTTAATTTTTTTTAATCAGCGTCAGGCCTAATAAAAAGAGGGAATAAATTACTTATCAAGTTCATACTTTCAATTTAAATTGGTAAATAAGCTTTTAACTCCGGCCGAAAAAGATTTTTTAATTACAGAATTAGCAAATGAGAGAAAAATTGAGCCAGCTCTTTTAAGGGCAATTGTTGATATTGAATCTTCCAGTCAAGGCTTTTATTCTAAAGATAGCGAATTTTCCAATAAGTGCAAAGTAAGATTTGAACCTGACTTTTTTCAAAGATTTGCCTCGACACGTCCATTTTTTTTACCTGCTAGTATAACTATTGAAGCTGCAAAAAAAGAAAGTCGTTTTACAGGTAGAATGGCTTATGAGCAAGCAATTTTACAATCACCAAGTTCGGCTATTAAAGCTACTAGTTTTGGTTTAGGGCAAATTTTAGGCATGAATTATAAAATAGTTGGTTTTAATTCTTTAATTGAATTTAGCAATGCCATGGAAGATAGTGAGTATAAACAATTAGAAACTTTAGTCCGTTTTATTTCTTCCAATAAGTCTTTGCTAATAGCTGCCAGAGAGAAAAACTTTGTAGAAATTGCCCGTTTATATAATGGCCCTAATTATTTAAGCCGTAATTATGACCGAAAATTGGCTGATGCTTACAAAATATTAAAACGCAAAAGAGCGGTTGCTGCTTAATATTAGTTAAAAAGTGCAACCAGCTAGTCTGGCCAAAGTCGGTAAATCTTTTGCTCCCGTTTTACGAATTCCTAATTGAGTGCCAAAATACCAAGTTGGATATTGCTTAATTTGGCGAAGCGGGCAGGTTATTTTATTTTTATTGCAGTCAACATAATGTTTGAATTTGTCAAAATCATCTCCAAAATAGGCTCTTTGCATTTTACAGGCCGGGCAATCTTCAATCGAAAATAAAGTAACATCTTTTTTATTTAAGCATTCAATTAAGCCTTTTCGTCTTTCGGCATTGTTTACCTGTATTTTTTCTATTTCTTCGGCTTTTTGTTTTTTATCCAATTCAAATTCTTTGGCTACTTCTTCTCTTTTTTCAATTTCAATCGCAGAGATAGGAGTTTTATCGACATTTGGATCGTCTAATAACCAATCACTTTTGATGAAAGTATTTTCTGCAGCTTGCAAAGAATAAATGGTAATTATAAAACTTAAACATAAAACGATACATACTCGTAAAATATTAT
>JAAFJH010000044.1 GCA_013298875.1 Synechococcales cyanobacterium bin2.concoct.b11b12b14.033 | reverse complement strand
AAGACAAGAGATTATTTATATTAACATTGCAAAGACCATCGCCATAAGTTAAAAAGAATGTTTCATTCTCCACATACTTTTGAATTTGCTTTATTCTCCCTCCAGTCATAGTATTGAGTCCGGTATCAATTAAAGTGATTTTCCAGGGTTCAGCCTTTTTGTGTAAAATATCAATTCTATTTTTTTCAATATCTATCATTACATCGGTCATATGAAGAAAATAATTAGCAAAATATTCTTTTATGACATACCCCCGATAGCCTAAACATATAATAAATTCATGGAAGCCATAAGACGAATAAGTTTTCATAATATGCCATAAAATTGGTAAACCTCCAATTTCTACCATCGGTTTAGGTTTTAAATCAGTTTCTTCACTGATACGTGTGCCTAAGCCACCAGCCAAAATAACTGCTTTCATACGGCAATTTCTTTAATCATTTTCTTAAAAACTTCAATTATATAATTTAAACATCGATATCGAGAAAACTCTTCCTGCGAAATATAGCCATCTTTTTTTTATTATCTAAAATACCATCAATTTTTTTAATTCTTGTAATTTTGCAACTATTTTCTCACGGGCTCTTGACTCTAAGTTTGTATTTAATAAAACTCTGCTACTCAGATACTCAGAGTGTCAATTTCTGCGAGGCTAAGAATCTGTTTTTTAGGGTCGAATTGTAAGGGCATAAAATTTGTTTTAGAGAAAATATCTTTAAAATTAGTAGAGACTTCCCTAATTAAGCTAAATTAAATAAAAGTTACTTTCAAGTTAAATGTTTCGCTTAAATGTTTAATATTCAAAACTTTTATTTCCAGTTTATAATGGGTTAATCAGATCGGTTTATCTTATACAATATAAATGGCAAAACCTAGAAAAAGCACTAATACTAGTAGTGATTCAAATGATGAAGTAGTTGAAGTAAAAAGCAAAAAAACTATCGTTGCAAATGCTCAAGAGCAAACTAATCCAGAAAAACAAAAAGCTTTAGATCTTGCTATTCAACAGATTGAAAAAGAATATGGCAAAGGAATTATTATGAAATTGGGAGCGGCTCCTAAAATCAAAGTTGAATCTATTCCGACTGGTTCTTTAAATTTAGATTTGGCTTTGGGTATTGGCGGCATTCCTCGCGGTAGAATTGTCGAGATTTTTGGCCCAGAATCTTCTGGAAAAACAACTATTGCCATGCATATTTGTGCAGAAGCCCAGAAAAAAGGTGGAATTGCGGCTTTTATAGATGCTGAGCATGCTTTAGATCCAGAGTATGCTAAACATGTTGGAGTAAATACTGATGAATTATTAATTAGCCAGCCTGATTCCGGAGAACAAGCCCTTGAAATTGCGGATCAACTAGTTAGAAGTAGTGCGGTGGATATTATTGTTATTGACTCAGTGGCGGCTTTAATACCACGTGCCGAAATTGAAGGTGATATTGGAGATTCGCATGTTGGTGTGCAAGCACGTTTAATGAGCCAAGCCTTACGCAAATTAGCTGGTGCTTGTTCTAAAACAGATACAGTTATCATCTTTATCAATCAGTTAAGGCAAAAAATTGGTGTTACTTATGGAAGCAATGAAACCACTACTGGCGGGAATGCCTTAAAGTTTTATGCTTCAATTCGCTTAGATATTAGACGTATTGAAACTTTGAAGAGAGGTGATATTGAGTATGGAAATCGAGTTAGAATTAAAGTAGTCAAAAATAAAGTAGCTCCTCCTTTTAGAAAAGCTGAATTTGATATTATTTTTGGAGAAGGTGTTGCTCAAGCAGGCGAATTAGTGGATCTTGGGGTTGGAATCGGTAGTATTAAAAAAGCAGGTGCTTGGTATTCATGGGTTGATCCAGAAACTCAAGAAGAAATTAAAATTGGGCAAGGGCGTGAATCCGCTATTCAATACATGAAAGATAATCCAATTTTGGCTGATCAATTACGTGAAAAAATTATTGCTAGCTTTAAACCGCAGAAATTAGACGATGAAGAAATCAAAGAAGCTTTAACTGAAGCGACTATTCCCAAAGAATTAGAAGAAATTATTGTCGGTTAATTTTATTTCGTTAACAAATAAATAGGACATAAGCATATTTATAGATTAGTGTTGAAGCATTAAAACTCTAGAGAGTGGCAAAAAATGTTTTGGTACTAATCTATAACTATATTGTCTTATATGGAATGTTGACAGACTATTTTTCTTAATTAAAAATTCATTCAAACCGCAGTAGGAGAGAAATTGAATACAATGAGGCGACGGCCGGATTCGAACCGGCGCATAGAGGTTTTGCAGACCTCTGCCTTACCACTTGGCTACATCGCCATAAAAACTTTATTCTGCATTGAAAATAAGCCTTTAAGTGTGCAATTTTAAACAAAAGGCCAGATTTTTGCAAAGTTATTTTTATAAATGGTCGCTCCTCTTAATACGTTAAATTCAATCAAATATTAAGAAGAAGCTTTTTCGATGGCTTTTAAAACTCTGTCCGGCTGAAAGGGTTTCACAATAAAATCGCATGCTCCGCTTTTAATGGCTTCCATAACAATACCTTGTTGTCCCATGGCAGAACACATAATTATTCGGGCATTATTATTAATTTCTATAATTTTTTTTAAAGCTTCAATCCCGTCTAATTCAGGCATTGTTATATCCATGGTAGTTATGTCTGGATTTAATTCTTGATATTTTTCAATGGCTTCAATTCCATTAGTAGCTTCACCAACGACATTATAACCATTCTTATTTAAAATATCTTTTAAGACAGTTCTCATAAAAAGAGCATCATCGACAATTAAAATGGAAGTTGCTTTGCGGCTCATTTGATCAATTCTCCTTTTTCCCTTACTTTATTACTAATCGATACTTCGTTTAAAACTTTATCCATCAAAGAATTTTTCCGATCTGGATTGTCGAGCAGAAATTCTTTTGATAATAAAAAAACAAACCTATCTTTTATTTCTTTATCTTTCCCAGAAATTCGTCCGATTTTTCGGTCTTTATGAGAGATTGATAAATTACCTGGAGCTGATTCAATTGAACTTTCCTCAATCTGAGCGACTTCTTCGACATCATCAACTACTAAACCGAATTGTTCTTTATCACACTCAATAATAATAGCTTTAGGGTTTTCGACCGAACCTAAGTTTAGCCCGAAGTTGAATTTACGCTTTGTATCGATGATGGGAATGACTTGTCCTCTCAAATTAATAACACCGTGAAAATAATTAGGTGAACCCGGTATGCGATATAAATTATGTGTATTTAAATTAATTACTTCCCGAACATAGCTAATTGGAATGCCCATGGTTTCATTAGCTAGGGTAAAAATAATATATTGATTAGAAGTTATTAAAATATCTCCCATAGAGAGACTGACCTATTTGGTTAATATTAACTAAATTCCCGACAAAACGCTTAAGTCGTCGATATCATTATCTAAATCCCCGAAATGTTTAAAGTCTTCATTGTTTAAGTAAAACCTAACGATTTGGTCAGTATTCAAAATCATGGCCACTCTTCCATCACCAAAAACGGTTGCCCCATTAACCAAGCCTTTTAAATTTGCTTTTTGAGAAATGGGCTTAATAACAACTTCTTGCTGGCCAATCAAAGATTCAACAATTAAACCATAAACTTTATCGTCTGAATTAATGGTGATAACCAAGCAATTGTCTGGAATATAATCTAAATCATTAACGTTTAAACCTTCATCAGTACATAAGTATTTTCTTAAATTAATGAGTGGAACGCTCTGCCCAGCCACATTCAATAAATTACAGTTTCCAATGGAGTAAATTTGCTTTTTCTTTTCAACTGATATTATTTCTCTAATCTCTGAAAGAGGAATTGTATATAAACCATCTTGAATATTAATAATTAAAGCCTGAATAATTGAAATTGTAGATGGAATAGATAATTTTAAAGAAGTTCCTTCCCCAATTACGGATTGCAAAGTAATTTGTCCACCCAAGGAATTAATTTTACTTTTTACAACGTCCATGCCAACCCCACGCCCCGACAAATTACTAACTGTTTCTGCGGTACTAAAGCCACTACTAAAAATCAAATTAATAATTTCTTTATTCGACAATAAGCTAGCTTCTTCTTCGGTAATTAAACCTTTGGCTAAAGCTTTTTTCTTGACAATTTCTGGGTCAATCCCTCGACCATCATCACTAATTGTAATAAAAACATGATTACCCTGGGCATGGGCTTGCATCTTAATTTGCCCTTGTTGAGATTTTCCTTTTCTCATACGTTCATTCATCGTTTCGAGGCCATGATCCATTGCATTACGCACCAAATGGATTAGAATGTCATTTAATTCATCAATCATTAAACGGTCTATTTCGGTTTCTTCACCTTCTAGCACCAAATTTATATCTTTTTTTAATTCTCTGGAAATATCCCGAATGAAACGTGGAAAACGATTAAAAACCTGATTAATAGGTACCATTCGGACGCCCATCACTAATTGCTGAATTTTGGTTGTAACTTGGTTTAAATACTGAATTATCGAACGCAATTGGGCATTGGGAGTTTCATCTAAAATTAATTTGAGACGATTATGATTTATAACTAATTCACCAACTGAATTCATCAATGAGTCGAGAGAAGCCAAATTGACTCTCACAAAAGAAGTTTTAATATCATTTTGTTTGACAATATTTGCAACCTCTCCGGTTGGTTGATTATTACTATTCAAAGTAATATTATTGACCGGCTCATTTTCTTGGTTTTTGGCTGAATTATTTATTTGGGTAAAATTGGTGGTGCTTGCATTATTGGTTTCATCCGCCAATTCCATTTCTTTAACTTCAACTTTATGTAATTCACAGGCATCGCTTAAAAAGTCTAAAATATTTTGATAATCGCCTTTAATTACTAAAATAAATTGAAATCTATATCTTTGTTTGTGGGCATTAAATTCAGTTATTTCATTATCCAAAATTTCATTAATTCTCTTATTGATATTTGTTTTGGCTGATTCTTGGGAAGGTGGAGAATTTTGCCTGATTTTTAAAACACTTAAAGATGGTTCTGAATCAAGAATTTGCCCCAAATAATCATTGATATTATTAAATAAATTAGAGAATTGCTGTTCCGGGGATTCAGCTTCTTCGATTAAAGACAAATCAATATAAAATATTTTTAATTCATCTTTAATTAAATTTTCTTTTTGGTCAGGCGTTAATTTTTCAGCAATATAGTCTGGGCATTTTTTCTGATAAATTTCTTTGACTTCAGAATTAATAATTTTATTTTCAACAATTTCAGGAGGAGTTTGTTCAGGACTTGAAAAGTTTTCTTCCAACTCAACATCAATAACATCACAAATTCTAAATAAGCCTTCTTTAATTTGGTTTAAAGACTTGTCGGAAGATAAAACGGCTGTTAAACCATTGCTAACAATATTATTATCTAAAAACTGATCTTTCGGAGGATTACTTTGTAATAATAAGCCCGTCTTTTCTAAAACTTGAGTGGCCAAAAAAGCTCGCACGCCAGGCATTTGACAATCTTGAGCAAATTTAACTTTTATTTGTATTCTTTTTTCGGGCTTACTTTGAGTATTTTCAGGACTTTTATTTTTATATTCTTTGGTAGTTTGAGGGTTTTGCAAATTATTTAATTCTTTTTCTAATGAATTAGACATGCTTTCGGCTAAGGTTAAGCAAACAGATGAATCTTCTCCATTGGCCAAAATATATTCTAATATTTTAAAAAGTCCATCAGTCGCTTGAACTTGACAATTAATAATTTCCTGGCTTACTGGCTGAGAGTTTTGCCGATAAAAGTCAAATAATTCTTCCATTTTATGGCATAACTTAACAACTGAGTTAAAACCAATAGTGGCGGCCATACCTTTAATTGTATGCACCAAACGGAATATTTCACGGATAATACTTAAATTGCCCGGATTTAATTCCAAGGCTTGCATTTGCTGGGTTAAAGATTCCAAATGAGAATTAACTTCATCAAAAAACAAATCCCAATATTCTTCATTATTATTTGAACGCATATAATATTTTAGGCTGAAGCTCTATAAACCATATACACCCCAGCTTTCATATTAATTGAATGATTACCCTTTTTTGCCTTCATTCATTAATAGTATAAAATTTGTGCAATGCATGAAAAAGTAATGAAAGTTCAAATCCCTAAGAAGCTGTCTGAAAAAAAGTAAAAGCTGAGATAAATTAAAGTTAGAGTCGTCAAAACAAACTAACAATGAATTATCCCAGCGATATTAATAATATACAATTTTCGTTAATTAAAAAATACTTTGTGAGAGAAGAAAAAAGAGGTCGAAAAAGAGAAATACCAATAATTCTAATCTTGAATGCCATTTTCTATATTCTAAAAACAGGTTGTCAATGGAGAATGTTGCCAAATGATTTTCCTCATTGGAAGACGGTTTATCATTATTTTAGAGTATGGAGCAAAGAAGGAGTTATTGAAAGAATTCATAATGAATTACGCCCTTTGGCTAGAGAAAAAGCTGGAAAGGAAAGTCAGTTAAGATCCAAAATTTTGTTCTTTCGATCCTTCCAAATAGTTTATTAATTCAGCAATTAATGGTGCTAAATTTACAGCTACCTTTTTATTTGGGCAGTGATCTAAAAAGATAGATTAGAATTAAATTTATGAAAAAGAAGTTTGAGAGAGGCATCAATCATTTCAATAGACTTACTCCAACACTTTGTCTTTCGATGAAACCTCGCTAGATAATGCCTAATTCTCCCATTCAAATTTTCAATATTAAAAGTATATGCTTTCCCTTGCAAATGTTTCATGCTTGGAATAAATGACTCATATGGCTTCCAATGGTCTGTGCAATACAATCCTGTATCAATTTCTTTTATTTTATTCCATAATCTTTTTCCTGTTTGTGTTCCACGATCGCCCATTTCAAAGGTGAGTACCCTACCACTAATACTGCAAATGGCAATCCAGAGCCAAATCTTGTTTTTTCTCCTTTACCCAATTGTACATCTCCTCCATTTCAACAATTTGAACTGATTCGGCAGTTTCTATTTCTGGCAATTCTTTTGCAAATTTTTTTATCCAACTTATCACTGTTGCTACTCCTATTTCAAATATTCTACTTAATGCTCTGATTCCTACTCCTTCTAAATATGCTTGCATAACTTTTACCTTGAATTTCTCTGGGTAACCAACATATTCAACTGATTGATTAAATCCACACTCTTTGCATTTATATCTTTGTCTTCCCTTTAGAAAACCGTTCTTTACAAGTTTTTCTGACTTGCATTTCCTACAATTTTTCATTCTTCCACCACATCTTTTTTTATTTTCGATTTTCTTAGATCACTGCCCTTAATTTTACCTGATGCTACAACCAACTAAGCCAAGCAATTCCACTTTACGATGATTACCTTGCCAATAACCACAACCTTTTGCTGACAGTCCTTTTTTTGTAAAACTTATGGACACATGATACTTGTGGATTCCTTAGTTCATTCATTTCAACCTTTAAAATTATTTGATAAAGTCCCAAAACGAATAAATAAAAATGCCAACAACACCACAAGAAACTCTTAATAGAGCTCAAGAAGAGTTAGAAGTTTACTATAAAGAACTTAACAGTACAGAAAGATCCGAACAAGCAAATGCTGAAAAACTAGATGCAGAGCAACTTGACAGAGAGAGAGTATTGAAGAAGATTTTATTTGATGCAGTCTACAGAGGGAAATGGTTCAGCAACTTTATTCAAATGTTTTTCAATTGTGAAGTTGAAATAGTGGAAAAGCTGGTTGGGCAAATTGGCTTTGTTGTTCAAGTAAAACGATGGATAGTCGAAAGAACATTTTCTTGGTTTGAAGCATTCAGACGCTTATCCAAGGATTATGAAATGAAAACAATCTATTCCGAAGCTTGGATTTACCTTTCTATGACTAAAATTATGCTCAATCGCTTAGCCTGATTTCTATTTTAAGACAGCTTCTTAGAATATTCTTTCTCTTAAGCTTATAATCTGGAGTATTTTACCTTTCTTTAATATTTTGGTTTAAGTCCTATACTTAACTCTTTGCTAAACTAAATTATTAATATATTATTTAGAAAGTAAATTTTAAAGGTAAAAAAGTTGATTGATTCATCACCATCACCCAGTAAAAATAAATTCAAATTAGCTTTACACTGGCAAATTCTAATTGCAATGGTTTTGGGAATTTTAGTTGGAATGGCCTTTAGCTCTTGTGATAAACCTTGTATATTAGGCAGTCAGCAATCTGGCTTATGTTCTTTTATTGGACAAACTGGCTTAAGCATAAATACTTTTGCGTGGATGGGTGAGGTTTTTCTGCGCTTACTAAAAATGATAGTTGTTCCATTGATATTTTGTTCTTTGGTGAATGGTATTAGCCATATGCAGGTTAATCAATTGGGCAAAGTTGGTTTTATAACTTTTTTAACCTTTAAAGGTTGCATGTTAATAGCTGCGGTAATTGGATTATTTTATGTAAATTTGATTAAACCCGGTATTGGGTTTGATATTCATTCCATCAATAAAGAGGCTATTCCTGACCTAGGGCATTCTTTAAACGGAAAACATAATTTTTTATTAGATATTATTCCTAGTAATATTTTTGATGCTTTGTCTTCTGGCGAATTAATTCAAATTATATTTTTTGCTCTTTTACTTGGTGTTGCCATTGTGCAAAGCGGAAAAGATGGTTTGAATTTAGCGAGGGCTTTTGAGTCTTTCTTCAAGATTATGCTTAAAATTACTGGCTGGATTATGGTAATTGCTCCTTTTGGGGTTTTTGGCTTAATTGTTAAAACTGTTGGCATTACTGGGTTAGCTCCTTTCGTCAGTATTGGCAAATATATGTTAGTAGTAGCTTTAGCTTTAAGTACTATGCTTTTTGTCGTAACGCCACTGTTAGTCTTTTTCTTGGGTGGTATGGGGCCTTTGAAGTTTTTTTCGGGTATAAAAGAAGCTATGTTGACCGCTTTTGGAACCTCAAGCTCAGCAGCTACTTTGCCAGTTAGCTTGGAATGTGTTACCAAAAATTTGGGCATACCTTCTTCTTTGGGTAGTTTTGTGGTAACAGTTGGTTCATCTATGAGCATGAATGGAGCCGCTTTATATGAAGCTGTCGTAACTTTATTTTTGGCTCAAGCTTATGCTCCTTATATTCCTTCCATTGATTTATCTTTAAAAGGGCAAATTTTTATTGTCGCTATGGTTTTGCTTTCAACTTTAGGCACACCGGGCATTCCTCATGGCGGACTTGTAACCACTACAATTGTTTTGAAAGCAGTCGGTTTACCAATCGATGCAATCGGTTTAATTATTGGTGTTGATCGTATTTTGGATATGTGCCGCACTATGACCAATGTAACCGGAGATTGTGCTGCTGCTGTTATTGTCAATAATATACTCAAAGACAAAGATAAAAATGTTGATATTCAAAAATTAGACCCTAATAATCCAGCTAGCCATGCCTAACTTATATGAAATAATTTAAATTATGAAGACTATCGATAAATCAAAAGCTTTTTATATTTTAGCCATTTTTTTATTGAGCTTAGTAATTTTAATTTTGGGCTTTTTAAAAGATCAAAGTATCAAAGACATTACGGCCAAATTATCAATTCGTAATAATTTATGGGGTCATTATGGGCAAAAAAGTGTTAAGGCCAAATTATATGAAATTGAAAAAAATCATTTAGCTTTGTATTTACATTCATTAAAAGATACAGCTGAAATTAGTGCCAACAAAGTTATTATTGCTAATTTGGATCGAGAGCTTCAACGTTATAAATCAGAACAAAATTCAATTCAGGAAGAAGCCATTAAAGCTGATAATGAATTTGAGAATAATAAAAAAGGAAGTTTGATTTTAGGAATTATGCTTTTAATTAGCCAAATTTGTTTATTGATTTTAAGTTTTTATTATTTTATTTTTATTAAATCTTCCCCGTTAAATGAAACATAACTTGTCTTTCTTCTTTGACTAATTGGGATAAGTTAATATTACTTAAAAAATCATCTATTTTAGAATTCAATAGTGAAATTAAAGGCCTTACTCCACAGTCTTGATGATTTGCACAAATACTAAGATTTCCTGAAAAATAAGAACAATCAAAGTCATTCATCCGACCACCAAGTGCATCAAAAACTTCTTTTAAATTTATTTGCCTGGCAGGCTTTATAAGCGAATAACCACCCTGAACACCTTTAGATGCTTGAACTAAACCACCTTGTCTCAATATTCCAAATATTTTACGGACATAAGTTAATGAAACACCTTCTTTGTCAGCTAATTCGGACAAGGTAATTTCTTGATTCTCAGCCCGAGCCATCTGAACTAGAAATCTTAATCCAAATTCTTCTTGCGAGGAAATTTTTAGCATAATAAAATTAATTAATACTAAAACAGTATTAGTTTTAAATATAACTGAAATAGTTTATGAAAAACCAAAAGATAATTTATTTGCTAAAAAAAGATAAAATATTTTTTACTAAAGTTTTTAAAATTGGAAATCAAAAATCGAAAGAATAGACTATCAAATTATTTTGGGCTTAATACCTAATAATTGTTCAATTTTAGATTTAGGTAGTGCGGACGGAGCTTTAATTGATTTATTAACTGGTCAAAAGCAAAATATAAAAGCTCAAGGTATTGAAATTAATGCTGAAGCTCTTCAACAATCTCTCCTAAAAGGAATTAATGCGGTTCAGCAAGATTTAGACGGAGGATTGAGTGACTTTAAAGATAAATCTTTTGACTTTGTAATTCTAAATAAAACTTTGCAAGCCACACATAATCCTTTGCTAGTGCTTAAAGAAGCCATGCGAATCGGACACAAAGTTTTAATAAGTTTTCCTAATTTTGGTTATTGGGTTGTGCGGAGCCAATTATTCTTTTTGGGTAAAATGCCTAAAAGCCGCGACTTACCCTATGAATGGTATGATACACCGAATATTCATTTAGTAACTATTTCAGACTTTAGGCTTTTTTGTAAAAAATATAATTTTCAAATTCAAAGTCAGTTTTTTTATGATGATGAAAGTTTATTGACCAGCGTATGGCCTAATCTATTCAGCCCTTATGCTTTATTTGTTTTAAGTAATTAAATCAAGAATTCATCAAAGGATATTTCAATTTTTCTCTTTGTTTTAAATAAGTTAATGAAACTTCTTCCGCTAATTTACGAATTTTCAAAATATAATCTCTTCTTTCATCTTTACCAATGGCTCCTCGGGCATCCAGCAAATTAAATAAATGAGAGCATTTTAAAACCTGATCATAAGCTGGCAAAACCAATTTAAAGCTCAAGGCATTTTCAGCCTCTTCATAGCTTAATTCAAAGCTTTTGGTTAATCTTTCAATCGTTGACTTTTCAAAATTATAAACCGACCATTCTATCTCGGCCTGATGGTAAATTTGCCCATAAGTAATTTTTTCATTCCACTGCAAATCGTAAACATTATTTTTCTCTTGCAAATACATGGCTAATCTTTCAAGGCCATAAGTTATTTCTACCGATATTGGCTTTAAAGCTAAACCACCAGCCTGTTGAAAATAAGTAAATTGGGTAATTTCCATGCCATCAAGCCAAACTTCCCAGCCCACTCCCCAAGCTCCTAAGGTAGGTGATTCCCAATTATCTTCCACAAAACGAATATCATGCTCTTTAAAATTAATACCAATATTAGCTAAACTTTGTAAATATTTTTCCTGAATATCGTTGGGAGAAGGCTTCATAATTACTTGATATTGAAAATAATGCTGAAGACGATTTGGATTTTGCCCATAACGACCATCAGTTGGCCGGCGACATGGATCAATGCAAGCCATATTCCAAGGCTCAGGCCCTAATGACCGCAAAAAAGTAGCTGGGTTCATGGTGCTGGCACCTTTTTCTAAATCATAACCTTGCTGAATAATACAGCCTTGCGAAGCCCAAAAAAGATTTAATTTCGTAATAAGATCTTGAAATGTCAGCATATTTATATTTTTTTGCTTTAATACAGAAGTTTCAGCTTGAGTAAGTTTATGAATACAAGCTAAATTTACTAAATTTGAATTATAAAATGCAAGTTATAAACTATTTCATTAAAAACATTTGCTAATTCATATGTACAGGCTTTTCTTTTCTAGCTAACCGAAAAATTAAGGGTTTTTGCTAAAGATCAAGACAGAATAATTAATTTATTGGAAAATGTTTTTTATAATAATGTAACGGTCGATTTTAATGAATAAAGTTTTATCTTCTTCTTTTCTGCCGCTTAATATTCCAATCATTGCCCAGTTTGGCTACTTAAATGACTGTTTAGTTAAGGTTCCAGTTTTAATCCGTGAAAAAGATAATCGGTTTTTCATGAAAAACCCAGTTAGGCCAAATCCAGAATGGCAATTAAATGTAATTATTCGTTCCATTGATTTTCCGGAAGATCATTCAATTAAACTGATGAAAAGCCCGCATGGTGAAATGGACATTTGGGAAAGTGCGGTGATGACCAAAGCCGGGCATTCTGATTTTGCAGAAATTTATGAGATTAAAGAACCAAAATACCTGCAAGTAAACTCAGGGCGTAAAAATCCTCGTATTTTCTGTTTAGTACCAGTTTTATGCACAGTTGGTAATTCCGTTAATCGTTTGAAAGCAACTTGTGTTGATATTTCGGAAAGTGGCCTTGGTTTACGTTTTGAAGGAGGAATTGGTTTTAATATTGGAGATATTTGTAATATTTCATTTAGCTTAGTTTCCCCTAATTTACCTGAATTAAGCGGCAAAATTGTCAGACAGTCAGTTAGTGCTTTAGATCGTTCTAATTCAGTGGGTATTGTTTTTGTCGCCGAAGCAGCCCAGAATGCTATTCAGGTTTTAGAATTTATGTCTCATCGTCAATCTTTAATGCAACCAAGCAATGAAACAATGGGATTTGCAAATTCAATGAATGGGCTTTTACCTAAATTTAATAATGCTAATAAAGAAATTGTTTCCTTATTTAATGGTAATAATTAGTGCTAAAAATTATACTCTTACTGGATGGATAAAAACTCTGTTTAGATGAGTGTTTTCAGGCTTAATTTGGATTTTTTAAGAAATATTTTAATAAATCTTCAAGAATACTTATTAGCCATTCAAGTATTTAACCGGGGGAAAAGATTTAAAATCAAATTGCTTAATTTTTGACTATTGGCTTTTGAATTGGCAAGCACCTCCTCATGAGAAGGAATTTCCGCCTCCGACCATGAATTGGTAATTACCGAAATAGCCGAAAAATTCATTTTGTTTTCCAAGGCAAACTTAACCTCTAAATAAGTGGACATGCCGACAGCAGCACAGTTGAATTTCTTGAAAAGTTGAATTTCGGCATTTGTTTCGTAATTTGGGCCTAAAACCGCCGCATAATTTCCTTTTTTGATTTGTGGATAATTATGTGTAATTTTGTCATTGAGAGTAGTATTTATTTTTAAATTATTACTTTTTAAATTGTCAAATGGATTTCCAGAAGCAAATATTTGGAAATTCTTAATTTCTTCAATTAACATCAAATCTCCCACTAACAATTTTTCAGAAATGCCACCAGCTGCATTTGTAATTAATAAATTGGGAATTTTTAAACTATAAATTAAATTAATAATAATCTGAACTTGCTCAACTGAATAGCCTTCGTATAAATGAAACCTGCCGCCAAAAGCTAAAATATTTTGATTATTAACTTTAAAATGCTGAATTAAACCTTTGTGTCCGCTAACTCCTATTTTGGGAAAGCCTGGAATATTTGTATAACTAGCTTCTGCAATTGTTTGACAATCAGGAAAGTTCAAATTAATTCCTGAGCCTAAAATTATTGCTAAGTTTGGTGGCTCATTAATATTGATATTGAGCTGGTCCATAATTTCTTTTAATATATTTTTTTCTATCATTCTAAGAAGCGGATTAAATTTAGGAATTTGTTGGAAACCTTAGCTAATGCCAGTATTAAATAAATGCTGATTAATTCCCAAAGCAAAGACTTTTCACTTATATTATGAATTAAAAGCCCAAATTCTTCCCAGCTAAAAGGTTTAGTAAATATTATGATATAAATGCTACCGCCCATTAAATGCACACAAATTGGCATAAGAATATAATAAAACCATTTGATTTTTTTTAACTTGAACCAGAAAACAGTAATAATTAAACTAAAAATATAAATTAATTCGAGGTTTATAGGTTTGAATACAGTTAAGCAAAATATTAAAAAAAAACTATAAGCTAAGCTCAGCCAGAATACCGACAAAAGGTTTATGAAGAAGTATGAAAGCAAAGCCGTGCTGAAAATACGTAAGCTTCCTTGACTTAAGCCCCAATCCCCAATATAAAGACTGAAACACAATAAATGAAAAAAGCTATAAGCAATTAAAAAATCTAGTCCTTTCCAATAATGACGAGAAGTTGTTTAATTCTGAGCTGGTTGGGCTGATTCCGCAGGACTATCCAAAATAAAATAAATGATTTTGAAATTTAAAAATGATCTTTTAATTTGGAGATAAGGGGGCTCGAACCCCTGACCTTCTGCTTGCAAAGCAGACGCGCTACCAACTGTGCCATATCCCCATACGACAAATCAATAATACAAGTTTTTTAATTATTTGACAATACTTTGCCTAAATGTATTTTAGACAGTTACCTTACACGACACCGCTATTTTTTAATATTTCAATATTATTTATCATAAATTAAGCAGCCATTAATCGCATAATCCGAAGATTTCATGTCTGAAATTATAATTTTTATTTCTTGTCCATTTAAGTTTAATAATTTTTGCAAATGCTGATTGAAAGATTTCACCAAATTTCTTTTTTGCTCAATATTTCGTCCTTCTAGTATATAAACTTTTAAAACAATAAAGGCTTTTCCCTCTGATTCAGTCAAACAAATATCCGCTAAAAAAATATTTTTTTCCTCAACAAAATTAAAATAAATTTTAGTGTCTTCAATTTTACTGTTTATGGTTTCTCCCAAAGAGTTACTCAAAGCGGAAGCAACTTCTTTTTTATTTATTTTGGTCTCCAGGGCTTTGGGTAAATGAATTTGTAAAATGGGCATTTTTGTTTTTTTTCTGAATTTGTTTTAATTAAACATTATTTTATAAAACTTCGTTTAAAGCTTTATAATGTCAGTAATTATCAAGTTTTTATAATTTTACTTATTAAATTGTATGAAAATAACTATCGCTCACAGTCCGGATTCTGATGATGCTTTTATGTTTTACGCTTTGGCCAAAAATAAAATCAATACCTTAAATTATGAATTTGAACATATTTTATGTGATATTCAAACCTTAAGTGCTGCCTCAATCGATGAGCAAAAATATGATTTGTCGGCTATTTCATTTCATGCTTTTATTTATGCCGATAAATACTACGATTTAATGACCTGTGGAGCTAGTATGGGTGATAATTATGGACCAACTTTAATTAGCAATCAAAACCAAGCTCATAATACCGAGCAACTTTTAAATGATATTAAAGCTGGCAAAATAGAAGTAGCGGTGCCTGGTTTATTGACAAGTGCTTATTTGTCACTCAAATTATATTCTCCTGACATTAAAGTAAAAGCTCTAAATTTTGATGAAATTCAACCAGCCATGAAAAACGGTGACTTTGAAGCTGGCTTAATCATTCATGAAGGACAATTAAATTATGCTAAAAATGGCTTTTGCAAATTAGTAAATTTGGGTGAATGGTGGTTTGAAAAAACTAATGGCTTACCTTTACCTTTGGGTACCAATATTATCCGCAAAAGTTTAAGTTCTGAGGTTAAAGCTGACCTAAATGAATTATTAAAACAAAGCATTGAATATTCATTAAATAATAAAGAAGAAGCTTTAAATTATGCTTTACAATTTGGTCGGGATTTAAATAAAGAAGAAGCTGCTGAATTTGTAGGTATGTATGTGAATGAATTAACACTTGATTTAGGCCAAAGAGGAAAGAAATCCGTGAATATATTCTTTAAAGAGGCTTTTGATTTGGGTTTAATTCCAAAAATGCCAAACTTAGAATTTGTTATTTGAAGTATTTGAGCCAAACTTATTATTGGATGAGGCAAGCTAAAATTATTGCCCAAAAAGCTTTGCCCTATGATGTGCCAGTTGGAGCTTTAATTGTGCAAGAAGCTAATAATTTTACCGAATCCAAATTAATTTCGATGGCTTATAATGAAAGGGAAAAAAGTAATAAAATTACGGCTCATGCTGAGTTATTAGCCATTGAAAGAGCGGCTCAAAAGCTTAATGATTGGCGATTAGATAATTGCACCTTATATATTACCCTTGAGCCTTGCCTAATGTGTTGCGGAGCAATTTTGCAGAGCCGTTTAAAAAAAGTTATATTTGGTGCTTATGACTTAAAAGTAGGTTTAAGTTTTTATTTACAAAATCAGTCTAATATTCAGGTAATTGGGGGGATTTTACAAGAAGAATGCGAGCTTCTATTAAGTAATTTTTTTGAAAATTTAAGAAATAAAGAAAAGAGTCTTAAAAAAATATAAGCGGTTATTTACTTTAAATATTAACCACCTAATACTATTTTTTTATTCTTTATTTTTGTTTTGGCAGTGATCTAAAAAGATAGATTAGAGTTAAATTTATGAAAAAGAAGTTTGAGAGAAGCATTAATCATTTCAATAGATTTGCTCCAGCACTTTGTTTTTCGATGAAATCTTGCTAAATAATGTCTAAT
>JAAFJH010000043.1 GCA_013298875.1 Synechococcales cyanobacterium bin2.concoct.b11b12b14.033 | reverse complement strand
AATGTTATCGGGAATATTGAGTCTTATTCCGATCTTAAAATATGGCACCGATTATTATAATATCGGAACCGTTTATGAAGATAGTCAATTAGCTTTAGTGGCTCAAGCAGATCAAAGCAGAAGAAATGTATCAGATATAGCTAATGCACTAAGGAATTTCGGGCTATTACTTATGTCTGCTTGCTCCATATCATCAGGGGTAAGTGATAGATTTAAGGAGGGGAATGGGATACTGGCTCAAAAAGCAGAATTAATTGGAGGGATAGGATATGGTTTAACTACTGTAATGGATTGGACAAAAAATTATGGTCCCGGATATTCAACTAAAATATTGTCTAGCTCTCTTTGTCAAGCCTCTGTTAGTTTAGGGGCAGCTAAAAAAGAAGTTGAGAGATTTAGAAAAGGTTAAGCGATTATTGAAAATATGGTTTAAACTAAGTTTTACTAATGAAATTAGGAGTTTAAAATTTATGAATGAAATTAATTATGAATTACTTTACAAAACATGTTTTGGCAGAAAGCTTACAGAAGATGAAGCTAAAAACTATGAAAAAGGAGTGGCAAATCAACTAAGACCAGAAACATCTAAAGAGCAAAGAGAGGATCGATTAAGGAACATACTAGGCTTTATTAATAGGCTAAACCAAGGTCTGAAAATCTGGACATAATTAATAAAATTTATAGTAAAACTAAAGTTTTCAAAATTAAAAACACGAAAGACCACAGACTCGAACTGTGAACAAAAGTTTTGGAGACTTCTATTTTACCGGTTAAACTAGTCTTCCAAGCATTTTAAATTTTAATTTAAAATCTATGCTCTGTCAATAAATCTTAAGATTAGACTTTCCTTTTTCTCTAATTAACTAAAAATTAACTAGGTGAATTAATCAACATGACAGTACATATAAAAAACAAAGCAGGAGCAATCCTACATACATTAGATACCGATACTTTGTATGGTGCTAAATTACAAGGGTTAAATTTAGCAGGTGCTGATTTTAGAGGGAAAAGATTACCTCATGTTAATTTTGAAGGTACTAATTTAATAGGAGCGGATTTTGAGGATGCTAATATAGGTAACGCAAACTTAAAAACCGCCACACTAACTAATGCAAATTTTGTCAGGTCTATATATAAAGAAGCAGATTTTACTAATGCAGTTTTGACTCCAGGATACACAATACAGAAAAAAACACCCCAAATAACAAAGCAAGAAGTATTTAATGGATGGGTTGAACTTTAATTTAATCTTTTAAAATAATTGATTTTTGGCTATAATTAAATGTCTAACTAAACCTATAAAGTAATAATGAGAAAATCTTTAATATTCGCACTAATTCTTAGTGTATATCCTGTTATCCAAAGCATGGAAGTAAAAGCAAAATACTTCTGTTGTCCTGTTGTGGATAAGTGTTCTCCTAAAGATAAATGTACCCCAAAAGTAAAATGTATACCATCTTGCGGCAAGAAAGCAACTTGTCAAGAAGGACATGAGTTGAAAAATAAATACTGGATCTTGAAATAGATTATATTTAACAAATTAGAGGTTTTCCTGAATGTTAAGGTAAACCTCTCAAAGACTTAAAATCACATAATTAACATGACATTTATACCAATTCCATCTAATGCAAGAACTGGCAGCTATAAATATGACAACTTAAACATAAATCTTATTTTTAGTTATAAATCTATAGATCTTAACCCCTCAATAGGGCTACGTACTAAAGAAAATAGTAATGATAATTTTTATTGGGGTGTTGAGTTTATAGATTTAACTAGACAAACATTAGAAGTTCTTTTCAATAATAAAGATGATAGAAATAAATTCCTTGAAGCCCTGAATCAAAAATTAAGTTAACAATATACCTTTTAATTCAAACCCCAATATATAGACTTTAAAGGTAGTCTGAACAGCCGCACTATTACTAACAAGAAGACTTAAACCATAATTGGGAGTACTTCCTTGAGATAACGCTACATCGTTCCATATATCTTCTCTCGCATCAGAAATTTGTCCTGCCTGAATAGCAGAATAAGGCATAAAATTGAAATTTGTAGTAAAGTACTGAGTATTGATAGGGGCTATCTGTCTATAAGATGTACTTGAGGATGGGAACTCAGCCTCACATCTTAAATCTACATTAGCTAGTAAACTTCTGTGAATATGATTTGTTGGGTTTTCTTGTGTGGAAGAAACTATAGAGATTGAAGCTGAACTATTAACCCCCGAAGCGGAAGTCGTGAATGTAGTTTGAACTGATGGTTTCTGTAAAAAACAAAATCTATTATTAACTTGAAGACTAGGAAAGAAGCCCGAACTATTGCCTGATCTAATCCAACCTAATCGTTGAATTGATGTAAATCCTGGAGATAAAGTAGGTACAACTCTAGAAGTCGATAATGTACCTCCATACTCTTTTGTATCGGGATTATATGTTAAATATACATAATATCCAGTATCGGTAAGCAAAGTACCATTATCAACAGAGTTATTCCCGATCCCTCCCGGGACTATCCGGATATTAAAATTAGATACTGGACTTGTCAGTACTCCCATCACGATATCTTTGCTTTTATTACTAACATTCTGTACCACGATATGGTCAAACACAATATCTACATACTGACTTGAAGTCATGATTTTGTAATTTCCAGTCCCGTGACACCAACCTGAATATTTCTGCGAAAATGTAGAGTTGTTATTATATAGACCGTCTCCTTTTGGCCACCCTAATTTAACTGGCTCATAACCTTCAAAAGAAGAACCTGTAGATTTATAGTAATAATATAAAGTGGAGGAAGCCGGAATAGCTTTAACCTGAATTGAATCAAAAAATAAATCCCATGAATTAGGGTTTTGGTTCGTTACATGAAAGCATAACTTTAATAAATTAGATCCCGTATGTGCAAATTCAGCTTTGAAAATATAAGTATTAACACTTTTTCTTATTATCGCATTACTTAATAGAATAGATGTATTTGAATTGACATCTAAAATAAATATCTTTACATCTCCGGTTTTAAAATTTTGAGTTGTTCTAAAAACGAATTCTACCTGATAGCCTTTATTGGGTTCCAATATATTAAAGTTTATAGAACAACCTTGCCCGATAGCACTATTACCTGTATAGCTTAATTTAAAATCTTGAGTTCCTTGTATTGGGGAGATTGTATTGATAGATAGGTTAACACCTGCCATCGATCCCCCACTACCATTAATTGGACTAGAAGAGATTCCATTATTATATTGAATCCAATCTGATAGACCTAAATCAGCATTCCCGTTAGTAACTAGATTTGTGGGGTTTATGGAGCCTGAATAATTACCGATAGCTAGACTTCCGGGGGTAGGTCCAGGTAATTTAGCATCTAATCTTTTTAAGGTAACTTCTGATATTTGAGGAAGTTCATCAGAAGCCGGGGCATTTAATATTTGAGAGGAACTGTCTAGTAGAGCTGATTGATTTATATCTATATTACCGTTAGATATAATCGGAGAAGTAATTGTTTGTCTTGTTGAAAGATCTACATAAGTAGATCCTCCTAGTATCTTATTTAAAGCAGTATAAATAGACTCAAGGGCATTTCGGTAAGGAATGAAATTAGCCAATCCTTTGTCTTTTTTAAATATATTAAAGATTCCGCCTAACATTTATATACTGTTCTGTTAAAATAATTAAAAGAACAGAAATCACAATAGCCCCAAAACTTGTAATCTCTGTCCTTTTAATTTTAGGGAATATTAAACATCAATATGTTAAAACAAGTAGATGAAAAAAAAATAAAGAAATGGACCGAATTAGATGTTTTAGGTAAACCTATTAAACGAACTTACATAAAAGGGATAGAACACCCTCTATACTCATGTATGGACTTTGCTCTTATATTGTACAATAATGCCTGCACATACTCAGATAAACAATGGAACTTATTGTTAAAACAATTTTCAGAAGATAATCAAAGAGAGTATTTTTTGATTGGGGGTAGAGAAATTAATAATTTATATATTTCAGATAAGAACTTGAACGAGTATTTAATTGATATAGACTACGATAAAGACCTCCCGGAAGAAATAAAAAAAAAGAGATCAATATATACATGTCTTTTTGTAAATCCTGTAGAATATAATACAAATACTAGTCAGACTATCCTGGAAAATAACAACATATTCTTTAAACGATTTTTAGCTTCTCTAAAGACCCATAAAACAAAGACTTTTCCTTTTAGAGGTGTACATAAAGCCTATAAAGATAAATATAAAATTAAAGTCTATAATGGACTACACAAAACATTCGACACTATAGAGGAAGCCGCAAGAGCATACGATAAACAAATATATGAAAAGTATGGAGCACAAGTAATTCCCTACTTAAACTTTCCACAGCTTTATCAAAAACAAAAAGAACAAAGTGTAAAAGATTTATTAATTCCAAGTCAGGCAGATAAAAACAAATTACCAGATGTTCCCAAAATGAACACTAACATGAAAGTATCTGTCGAGTTAGAGAAATATATAGATTTCAAGATATCAGAAAAGATGGTAAGTATAGTAACTGAGTTTAATAATTTATTGATATCAAAAATACAAATATTAAGTGGGAGTGTTAAATGAGCTATTTACATCCTTTATATGAGGTAATTATTTCCTGTACTGATAGGGTTAGTATTTTATTTAATACTAAATTAACTGATGATATTAGAGAATTATTAAAGGGTAGAAGCAGATATTCTTTTAATCATGAGCCTACTCAAGAAGAAATTGAGAATTTAATTTTAGAACTAAAGGGAAATATTTTTGAAACTCATGTAATTAGTGTTAAAGTAGAAAAATATTTTGTTAATTACTAATTTAAGAATGCAAGTATCTTTAAATATACCAGAAAGCCAAATTAATAAAATCTGTGAGGTGTTTGACTGTAAGCCTACAGATTTAACTAAAGTAATGGAGTCCATGATCTTGGATTGGTTAACTGAGAAAACTGATTATGGTTCTCGACAGTTAACTATTTTCAAAGACTAACTAGAAAGAAAATACCAATACCATTTTGTTGACATTAACAAAATGGTAATTCGTTTTAAGACTATAAACCAAAAATTAATTGACAAACAATACTAATTAGACTAATATGAAAAAATGAAAACAGTTATAACAAAAAATGAAGCCCTAACAATACAAAAAGCCTTAGACACCTTGGGGCTTGCTTTAGTTAATGCTAAGTTAACTTGGTCAAATAACGAAAGAAAATCATATGAAGAAGCAACCAAAATATTACAAAAATTTATTATTTTAGAGTAGAGAATATCAACAAATAAAATTGGATACAGAATTTAAAAATACATGACTAAAAAACCTCAAGAAGTAGATTATGATCCTATAAAGGAAAGAAAATCAAATTACCGTTCTAGGAGATTGCAACAGCAATTAGATGAATTATGGGAAGAATTTGATAAGCATGAAGAAGGAAGCGAGATATGGAAACAGCTCTACATAGCCCGTCAAACCCTTTCATGGTATGATGATCCTTTTATCTTTGCTTCTCCTTTAAATATTATCCGCAAACAACCATCTTAAAAGAAAGTAATAGTATGAAAAGGGTCGAAAACAGAAAAGAAGGATTTTTAACAAGAGAAATATTGGAAAATCCCCATGGTAAAATTGATCTGCAAGAAAGATTAATTAGATCGGGTGCTATTGATTTAGAAAATAATCACAAGATTGTTGATTTAAAGAATGGATATGTCCAGATTGTTCCTATTGATCCCCGCAAAAAATTAAAATAACTTTTTCTAATCTTTAAAAGTGATTATAAAATTATGGATAAGAAACACGCACAGATTTTAGTTGCACTTTCGGAGGCTTCGTTAGATCGATTAAAACTGATGAAGGTTTTATTTATGATTTGGTTTGAACAAGGTCTAGAAGGTTCAGCTCCTTTTATCTTTCAGCCATATCTTTATGGACCATACTCACTTGATGTCTATAAAGCTCTGGATGAGTTGAAAGATAAAAGGCTTATACTCCAAGGCAATGGCTCTACTAATTCAAAATCCCCTTACTTTTTAACAAAAGAGGGAAAGAGTGCTATAGATTGTACATCTTTAATTTTGGAGAGGGAAGAATTAACAAAATTAAAAGAGATAGCTAGAAGCTTTTCAAAAATGAGTTTCAAAAGTTTATTAACTGAAATTTATACAAAGGCTCCTGAGTATGCTATTAATCCTGTTGTTAAATCTAAGTTTTTAAAATAGCTTTGACAATCATTGTTGCTATTAAAGCAGAAAAAGATAATTCACTTGTATAATACTTACCTTTGCTGAGTTATTTCGATCTTTCTTTTGGGTATTAAAAATCTATGAATCACAAAACCAAAAGGAAAAGTACATATGTTTCAATTATTCAAATCAGAAGAAGAAAAAACCAAAGAATTAGAAAAATTAGAGGCTCTAATAGATACTGAAAATTATCAATTAGTACAAGGAAAAGATGGGCGATGGTCATACAAAGAACAATTTTGTGGTGATTGGTTGTTAATGTGTCATAGAATGTTCAAAAATAAAAATGAAGTTATTGGTTATATTTTAAATCTCCAACAAGAAGAAGCACAGAGAACAATAGAAAAAGCAAATTTTAATTAATTTACTATAATTAATTGTCAGGCTTTATGGGGATGCGTAGCTTTGACGTGATATCTGACTATATAGATGCAAGCAGAGCAATATCTAGTGATCTCTAATACTATCTAGATCAAAGAAACATGCCAAAAATACTGGTAATGTCGTGAATTTAGCAGAATATAAAGCTCCTAAAAACAACATCGTTCCTTTTGCTCGTAAATCAGTAAAAGCCCTTGTTGCCTAATCGAATTTAAATTATAAGAATTTAATATTTGAACGACACTGATTTGAAGAGTTTTAACCGGCTTTAAATTAGAATTTTGGTTAATAGTTTTCATTAAGTTATCGCAAAAGACGTGATGGAAATGAAATTAAATTTTTGCAAACCTGTTAAGGAGTTTGACCTTAGCTTCAGTAAAAAGCAAAAATCTCAGACTAAGCTTGTAGATTTTGTATAGAAAAACTTCACGGACGAGAAGGGCAGCTCTTCTCCGTCTCCACCATCTGACTCAATTTTACATTTTTTATCGATAATATTAGTTGCAATCCCAACGATCTAAAGCCGCTCCCTTTGCAGTGAGTTTGCCATTCTTGCTCGTAGCTCCCTTCATACCACTCATTCTTGCACAGAAACTTTTTCTCCTATTAGCATCTTTAGGGGATTTGTCGGCTTGGGCTTTAGTGACTGGAGGTTTAAGGTTTGATCCTTGTTCTTTATTGATTTTCTGTCTCCCCTTTTCTGAAAGTCCTCCTTTGGAAGAGTTTATTCCTGGTTTGAAACCTATAAAAGGTTTTTCTCTTTTTGCTGCCATGGTTTAAAATATCTATTTTTTAATTTTAATAAGTTGGAAATTCCATGTGTTACATGATATTTTAAGTGGTAATAAGGATATTGCAACCACAAATAGAAAACAAAATATGCTAACAAAATCACAAGACCATAATCCTAATTATTTAGCAACAGTAATTAAACTAAGTAATCTTAGAAAACATACAAACGCAGATAGATTACAATGTGTGTCTGTATTTACTAATAATGTTGTGACAGACATGAAAGCTCAGGACGGTGCTTTATATGTTTACTTCCCGTTAGAGTGTGCGATTTCTAAAGATTTCTTATCATATACTAATAGCTTTGAGATTAAAGATCTTAATAAAGACAAAGAAATTAAAGGCTTTTTTAATAAACATGGTAGGGTACGTGCTATATCTCTTAGAGGTGAGAAATCAGAAGGTTTTATTATTCCGGTAGAGCAAATAGAGTTATTTTGTAAAGATGAATTAAAACAAAATATAAAGATTACCGATAAAGAGGTAGGGATTGATTTTGATCAGATAGAAACACATCAAATTTGTAAAAAGTATATTCCGGCTAATTTACTTAATCAAAGACCTAATAATTCAAAATCTAAAGGGAATGTTAAGAAATGGGAATCTAAACTTATTGATAAACAATTTAACTTCCATCCCGATACCCTTCAATTAAAAAGAGAAATTGAAAACTTAAAACCTACAGACACTATTGCGATTACTAATAAGATTCATGGATGTAATTTTGTTGTATCGAATGTCTTAGTTAAAAAGCAATTAACATGGTGGGAAACATTATTAAAAAATCATCTGAAATTGAATATTGAAGATAAAGAATACGGAATGCTATATAGTAGCCGAACAGTAATAAAAAATGTACAGTTGGATGGTATTAAAGAGTATAATCATTTCTACGGTACAGACGTGTGGGGTACAGTAGCAGTAAAAGCATTCCCGTTATTGAAAGAAGGAATAACTATTTATGGTGAGATTTATGGTTATTTGTCGGATCAAAAAATGATTCAAAAAGATTATGATTACGGATGTGAGCCCGGTCAATTAGACTATGTTGTGTTTCGCATGACTTACACGAATCAAAAGGGAGATGTATTTGAACTCTCTCATCCTCAAGTACAAGAGTATTGTAAATTAGTAGGGTTTAAAATGCCTGAGACCTATTATTATGGAACTGCAAAAGATTTATTTAGTGAAATACCAACTGATGAGAATTGGCATAATAGTTTTTTAAATAAATTAATGGAAATCTATTTAGAAAAAGATTGCCATTTGTGCAACTCTAAACCTAATATTCCGGCAGAAGGTATTATGCTTAGAATCGATAAACCTCTTGTATGGGAGACATATAAACTTAAGTCCTTTAGATTTTTAAAAAAAGAATCAGAAGAATTAGATAAAGAAGTACAAGTTGGGTTGGAAGATTCTTAAGTATTAGAAGCTTTATCGGGAGACATATCATGGATGGTGATTAACGCATCACTATAACTTTCAAAAAACATCTGATAGACTAAATCTATATTCGGGAACATGCATAGACATTTTTTATGTAGATAGTGTAGTTTATGTGTTGTTCCCCATATACCGTTAGCTTGATTAGGTTGACTCCATTTTTCTACATCGGTAGTTTCTATTACGGGATTCTCGTCAAAATCAAGTACACCTGGACTCCAGTCCCCATGTTGGGTGAAATGTCTACTTCCTAGTTTATATTCTATTTCTTCATCGGTAGAGAAAAATGTTTGGATTGGTAATGATCCAGTTCCCGGAACAAAATTCCCAATCTCCGAAATATTGATACTGCCTGTAACAAAATATTTACGGTAAGGAGCTGGTTTGTCTAACTCAAAATATGTATATTCAATACTATTTACATTCTTTTTACCCTTTACCTTAATAGGTATATCTTGTCTTAGTTCTGAAAAAGACCAAATACCTAAATATATATTACCTTCCTCATCATGTATCCAGCCAGCACCGGCAGAAAAACCATAATACATAAACATTTTCTGAATAGGTAATTGGGTTTCAAGTATTGACCATTTTTTAACGTCAAAATGATAATTTAATATTTTTGTAGTGAATTTCCCTGAAAGATCCCACTCATAAATAAAGTAAGCATTTTTGTATTTGGTATCAAAAAAAGATGCAAGAAAACTAAAAATAGTATTATTAGCAAATATCTCTTCCAATAAAATACTTAATTGTGAGCTATTATTTTGTCCTCTCATGAGTTTTGAATAAGGATCATACTCTACTTTCAAGAATCCTAACGGAGATATTCCATATAGAGCATCATCTAATGTCACTACCCCATTTCTAGAATAAAAACTATTTTGCCCTGTCTCTATTTTTCTAGCTTCCGCTAGGTTCAAAGTTGTGATGTTATATAGTTTACCACTTACCTTTGCGGAGTCTCTAGTTGATATAAGTAATCCACTTTTAGAAGGTGAAATAAATTCAATAACTTCTCCAGGTTCCAGAGTAACCCGTATCCAGTTCTCTCCTGGAGATCCTACATCTTCCCAGACAGATTCCCCATCCCACTGTGGTTGAGTCCACATAATATAACCTTGCAATGTAGCGACAACCAATCTTTCCTCTACCGTACAGGCAGCTATAATGGTTTGGTCTTCTAGCGGTAAGATCGAATTATCTAGATTTGTGAATCCCGATTCATTAATAGTATTTGCAAATTTTTGATATGTTCCTTTGCCGTTCCAAAATAAGGGCTTTCCAAAATATAAATGTAAACCTCCTCTTTCATCTCCTTCAACTGGTACTCCTAGTTCATCTTTCGCTACATAACTATAAACATTACTAAATCCTTGAGGATTCAAAGCAAAAGGTACTATATGGAATGAAGAAGCATTTGGACCTGCAAATATCAAACTATCCCCAAATAAAGTAAGTTTAGCTACCTCAATATGATTCAAGAAATAAGTTTTACCTTCTGTATATTTAAGCTCAGGCATTTGTAGCAATCCCTTTACTTCATCAAATTCAATATGACATGGTTCTGTCTCGGGATCCTCAACAGTTGGATTAATTAAATAATTTACAGGCTCAAACCCAGTTCTAGATTCTAACGCATTATTGGAACTGAATTGAAAATTTAATAATCTTACAAAATTCGGAAACCCAACATGTGAGATAAGTTCATTTCGGGTGTATATAAAATCCTGTGGAGCTACCATAATTGAAGATTAAACTTATCTTTTTGTACTTAATTTTAAATTATCTTTTTTGATCGAGAGACCAAATAGGAAACCAAAAATATAAATCGAATTATTTGAAAAATCAGGTTGAGATAAAAATTTAATTTTCTTCATCTTCTTTATTTACAGAATCAAAAAATGATTGCATTTCAGGAGTAATTTGTCTTTTGTGTGTATTGTAGAATTTCTTTGCTCTATCGATAGTAGACTTTAGCTTATCTTTATTTTTCAGATCAATCAAATTATTCTCCGCCAAAAAATTAATCATTTTTGATCTCTTTTTACCCCCAATCAATATACTCATTCCTAATAGATCAGAGGCTTCCTGATCCGATACAGACTCTAAAATTCTTTTCTTTTCAATATAATCATCAGAAGTCATATTAATCGAATTAGCCATTGTGTCAAGTCTTTTAAATTTTTTACTGAAAAATTTCGGATATTGTTGGCTTTGTGTAATTTTGTTATAAACCTCAAGAAGTTTCTTTTGTGCATTTGGGTCTTTTAAGTTATAACCTAGAGCCTCTGCGGATTCTTTAAAATGCTGAAGTCCATTATTTTTTTTGAATTCTTCATACGGTATATCGGAATACATTTCCTCTAATTTTCTATTTCTTTGTTGTATATCACTAAATCCTAGATTAGGTGCCGAATATGAAGAAGGTTTATTTTTTAAACTTGCGGCTACCCCTATCTCAATTCTTGAAGGACTTCCTAATTCTGGAGTGATAGGTAATCCCATCATATCTTTTAAAGTACCTTCCGCTACACTCTCCCCTACATTCACGACATCTTTTCTAGCAATTATAGTACTGAGAAGACTATCCGCTATAGCGATACCTAGATTTTTACCTAAATTCTCAGGGTCTTTTCTCATTAACTCCAGTATTTTAAATCCCGATTTCCCCGCTCCACCCAATACTGAGGATATAATATCAATTCCCCCAAACCCCAACACAACAGGTAATGTTTTTTGCCTTTCAAAAGTAGTACCAAATCCTCCAGATCCGTCCATTTCCGATTTTGATCCTAATACACCTTCTAACATTTTAACTTTCACATCATCGGTAGCGTTAGGTAAAAAAGATAAAAGACCATTAGCCAAATGCATAGGGATAGTGTATTTATTTTCTTGAAGTTTAGCATTGGGATTGGTCTCTATAAGTCCTCCCGGAAATTTACCTGCCCCTCTAGCACCAAATAATATACCGTTAGTCAGTACATCTCCCACATAACGAACAACAGACTCTCTATCGGGTTGAGTTATGTTTCCAGTTCTTCTAACTCTCTCAAAAGCATCCCCAACTTGATTATAGGATTGCAATATACTATGATATGCAGAAGGTACCCAGCCGAGTAGAGTTGTGGCTATATCTTTCACCCCTCTCCCCGCATTAATCCCAACCCAATTATTCAACCTTTCAAGATCATTTTTATGTGACTTGAATCCGGCTATTCCATCTTTATAAGCATAACTGGCACTAAAGGATTTTTCCCCTACTCGTTGTAATAAATGATCGGTTTGTTTGACTACTAAATCATCAAACTGTTTAGTGCCGATTGGTATTTTCTGTCTCTCTGCCATCCAACTCGCTATTGCGTAAGCATCATCAAACACCATATCTATGTTTGTTCTTTTAGCTCCCTCTACAGCGGAAAAACCTACAATATCTGCTACTTTATTGATAACTTGCATCATTTTGTTAGGGGCAAGTTTTGAGATTGTATTCTTTACCAGTCCTCTATCTATTTGCTGTAATGCCATATCATCTAAATTAGTACCTAAACCAAAAGCATCCGATACAGTTCTGTTAGGTTTATATAGAGCATTATCGAAAAATTCATATTTAGATTTTCTATAATCGGCTGCCTTTGCTGATCTCTTCAAATACTGCCCATAAGGCATTCCTACTTTTTCTAGTTCTGAGGCTCTAACAGGAGGAAGGGCAGAAATAATCTGGAACATTTGTCCAGCTGCTGGCTCTAATTTCTGATACATGACATTTTTTGTAAACAGACTAGCTAGTGTGAAGTCAAAGTTACTAATATATTTATTTGCTAAGAATTGCTTATTTTCATCACTAGCACCTTCCAGATTCGCAATATCGTTTAATGTTTTGGTCTTTTGATTATATAAGCCCTCTTGAGCTTGTTTGATAGTATTCTTATCAGCAGTATGAAAAGCATTATATATGTCGTCATTTTTTCTTGCTAGTTCATTTGAAGCACCTTCCAAAAATCTTGTTTCAGCAGCAGCTTTCTCATCTTGACTTCCCCATCTTACAGCATTTTGCAATGCCTGATATCTTGGCTCATAAGGTTCTTTCTTGAGTCTCTCTAATTCTTTCTCGTAAGATGTTTTAATAGTTTCATGGTATTTTATATTATTCTTATAACCTTCCAGAGCTTTATTCTTAGCACTATCCCAATTTTTCCTACTTAAGTCTCCTTCACTATCATTAAATAAACTGTTTTTAAATTGGGTTTTTTCATTCCTGACATTTTTAACTTGCTGTCTTGTATCGTGAAGGAAATTATTAAATTCTTCTTTAGTACCAATAAATTGATTATAGGATTGGTGTGCTTGTTGTTCTAATTCTGAAAGGCGTTGAATTTCTTCAGGGTTAGGTACTCTCGAATAAGTCTTGAGTCTATTTTTCGCATCATCTAATGAGTTTTGAATTTCTTGTATTTTTTGAGAATCTATTTCGGTTGGTTTACCCGCATTCTTGAATCTCTCTTCTGCTAAACTTAAATTTGTTTGTAATTCTTGTAATTTTTGTTGTCTAATATTCTCAGTACCCTCTAAGCTTAATTGTCCTGGAGCTTCTTTTTCAATTTCTTTTGAGAATGCATTTAATTCTTTTTTTGCCTGTAAGTAATCCTTTTTAAAAACTTGTTTTTCTTCGGGTGTGACGGTTAAATTGCCACGGAAGCTTTTTAGTGCATTTTCTTGATCGACTACTTGTTTTTGTAACTGTTCAACTTCTTGAGGATTGCTTTCATATATTTGTTTTTGAAATTGTTTTAAAGAATCAATACTTGCTTTTGATTGTCTTTCTAACTCAGGTATGCTTTGTCGATATTCAACTCTCTTAATTTTTGCATTCTGGATAGTATCTGCGATTGTTCTATTATACGCATCCCATTGAGATTGTAAAGTAGTATCTTTCCCTAACGCTTCTTCTTGGGCTCTACTAAGATCAAGATTAGATTCTTGTACTTTTTGATTTACATTAACGATATTCTTGATAGGGTCTACTTTTTTAATTCCCTTTAAATAACCTCCCGCAATACCAGATTTAATAAGTGGTATTTCTTCCTCGCCAAAAGTCAAAACATTATGAGCATCTTGAGGTAATTCACTTCTCCAAATATCATATCGCATCCCGAAAGCAGGATCTAATTTCTCTATTTTTTCTATATTTCCAGAATCAATTAATTTATTGGCCAGTAATTTCTTTTCTGGATTATCTTCAAATATTGTATTGAGTGCATTATCTAGATTTGTTTTATTTCCTGTGACTTTTGCATCTGAAACTATTTGTGAAAAGGATCTTTCTGTTTTAGGTAATGTTAAACTATCAATCCAATTATTTAAATCATGTTCCTTAACACCTCTAGTAGAAAGTACATCTCCTATATCATCTAAAGACACTACAGGGTGCTCTAATTTATCGGAAATTTGAGTAAAGAAATCTGGTATTACGGCTTGAATTCTTTCACTATCCATTCTAGGATTAAGGTGGGCTTCAATTCCCCTAGCAAAAACATCTTTAGATAATTTTTTCTTCGCTATATCGTTAACTAAAGCTCCGCCCTTTAAAATAGGATCAATAATAGGACTCGCTACTTTAGCAGCAGCTTTAGTTAAAGGCTCCCCTACATACTTTTGGGCTTCCGATATTCCTTTAGTTCCTGCCCCTATTGCTCCCCCTTCTAAAAAATCGAGTATATTACCTGTAATACCTGTAGTGGCACCTAATTTTGGGATAAACTTTTTAGCTGCATTTACAGGGTTAATGAAACTTCCTGCCGTTAACCCTATTCTTAATGCTTTTTGGGATTCTTCATCTTCTGTATTTTTAGCCCCTGCTAGTTGAGAAAGTCCTGTGCCTCCTCTTTGAGCCGCATTCTCATAATCCTCTAGCAATTTTAGGGAGTTTTTTGCGAGATTTGCTGAGCCTCCTGTAAATTCTCTCGCATAAGGTAGACCTGTATTTTGAGCTAATTGCCCTGCCGCTGATCCTACTTTTCCGGCTATTGCCCCTCCTAAAAGTGCAGGATATACAAAAGCATCAGGTATACTCTTTACAGCTCCTCCAACTAGTCCAGTTGCAAATTCAGTGGGGTTTCTTAGTACATTAATAGTTTCTCCCGATAGTTCAGGAGCACTAGATCTAACTAATTCGTCCCATCTTGATCTTCCTGCTAATCCAAGTGTCATGAGTTATTTCCCTGATAAAAAGGCAGCCATAACCGCACTATCTGCATCACTAGATTCCTTTTTTTTCTTACCTGAAGATCCTCCTTGTAATTTAACACTATTAAGTACCCCTCCTTTTCCTCTATCTTGTAAAGCCATTACTTTATTAGCTAATAAACTTTCTTGGTATCTTTGAATGTTTTCAGGACTATTAAGTGCATAAGATTCTTCTGGTCTATACTTGCCCCCTATTTGGTCTGAAGCTGCCGCAAATGCCGCATCATTAATAAGGGTATTGTTCATATCCTTGTCCCCTTGAGTTTTATCATTAGGAAATTGATTAGTAAAATCTTCTCTTGTTATTGGGTTTTGATATTCCGTAACAATATCAGGAGCCATAGTATTCTGCATAGATCCTTTTTTCATACTAGCAGTTTTCCCTACCATACTTGAAAAATAATTAGTAACATCCGCTATGGCTTTTTTATCATACATACCACTATTTATCATTGGTTGTATTTTAGTTTTTAAGAAGTCTTTATATACTTCAGTAGCGTTACTAGAACCATCTTTAGGATCTACATTAATACCATCAATCATCCCAACATAACTATCCCCTATAGCATCAAATATTCTATTTTTTTCTCTATTGATCAGATCTTGAGAAGAACCCGATATAGTTTTTAATAGGTTTATTTGTTCATTAGGAGGTAATATAGCGAGATCTTCTTTAGATAGTATTGAGGCATCTTTATTAATAATAGCTTTCGCATATTTATCGGCATTTTGTTTCATGTAGTTATCTCGTTCTACTTTATTATTAAAATCCCAGTTATCGTGTTCTGCTTTAGTTTGATCTCGTTGTTCTTTTTGAAGTGCGATAGAATCTTTAAGTTGATTTGCTTTAGTTCCCTGCATGGTTCTTTGATAATCTAATTGATAAGATCTATCTTGATGCTCTTTAGTAGCTGCCAGTCTTTGTTGTTCGGCTACTATTTGGGCTTGTTTGTATTGTTGATCTTGTTCTAATTTCTGTTTTTCTAATGCAGCATTATTTAAATATTGCCCTGTTTTTGACAGTCCATCCCAAATATCAGAAGATTGTTCGTTTTGTTGTTTGAAAGCTTGAGCTATCCAACCAAGATCTACAGCACACATAATTATCTCCTTTTATGAATTCCAGAACCCACCATTGTAATTATCACCTATATTATTTCCAGAGTTTCCATATCCAGTAGATCCTCCAGAATTATACCCCCCAGAACTACCATAGCCTCCAGACCAACCAGAGTTTCCACCATGACCACTACTAGAATTTCCTGAGCCTCCATAACCCCCAGACCAACCAGAGTTATTATTTGAACTACCTCCCCCAAAGAAACTCCCATTATTAGACTTATTACCCCCACCAAATAAACCACTAAAAAGTCCTCCACCACCCGATCCTCCGCTACTTCCTCCTCCCAGATTTCCAATAAATGATCCTAATGGAGCAGCTCCTCCAAAGCCTTGCATGAAAGATTGAATTGGACTAGGGGTATTCATTCTGGCATTAGTTTGACCTGTAAAGTTAGTTTTTGAGGCACCTAAATCTCTATCATAATTTGATTGTGCCATAGAATTTGCAATTTTATTATTATATTCATTTAATTTCATCTGTTCATCCCTCCCCGATTGTTCTAAATCGGTTTGTGCTTTTAATGATTGCCTA
>JAAFJH010000042.1 GCA_013298875.1 Synechococcales cyanobacterium bin2.concoct.b11b12b14.033 | reverse complement strand
AAAAACTTGGCTTTGCTGTCCAAAAGATGCTTTACAAACTTTTTGGCACCCGGAATTAATTGCTTACCTTTGTAAATTACGCCGTCCATATCCGAGATGAAATTTTTCATAATATTAGTTTAAAGACATTTTTGTTTATAGGATAAATTTTCAAGATATTTAGGGATTTAACTAAAAATAAATAGCTTGAATTAATCTTAATTAATCAGAAATTTAGGCTTAAAAACTAATTAAAAAATGCTAAACCAATTAATACTAGGCGACAATCTCGAAGTTCTCAAGTCTTTGCCGTCTGAGAGCGTTGATTTGTGTTATATCGATCCTCCGTTTTTTAGTAACCGTAATTATGCAGTGATTTGGGGCGATAAAGGCGAAATGAGAAGCTTTGAAGACTGCTGGGACGGTGGAATTGATACTTATATTGCTTATTCATTCAATAATTGGTAGTATGGTTATAGTTTATGAGTTCCCAAAGTAATGGTTATAACTGAAGATTCTGAATCACTACTTCTGGCTTTGATTCCCAATAACATAAGTGATATAGTTGAAGATATTGAATTAAAGCCTTCTGAAGCTTTATTGCCTTTATTTGAATGTATTGTAAATTCAATAATCAGTTTAAATAATCTTAATAAAAATAATATTTCCGATAAAAAAATTGTTATTGAAATTTCAAGAGGCAGTTTTCCCGATCAAACAAATACTTCCGAGACTAAAACTATTAAATCAATAATAATAACTGATAATGGGGAAGGTTTTACTGATATTAATTTTAAATCTTTTAGAACTCCGCATAGCAAAATAAATAAAACAAAGTGGGGTTGCAAAGGGCTTGGGAGATTTACCGTCTTGGCGGCTTTTAAAGAAATGCAAGTATTAAGTATTTTTGAAGATGAAGAGAATAAAACTTGGAAAAAGCGAGAATTTACTTTTAAACTTGATGGATCGGGAACGCACAAGGAAGAAAATACTACTAAGAAAGTGAGAGAAACAATTATTGAACTAAAAAATATTTACAAAAAAGACATTAAGAATTCCACTGCTTTGAGCTTGGAAGAAATTGCAGATGAAATAAGAGAGCATTGTTTTATTTATTATTTATGTAATCAATTGCCAAAAATTACACTTATTGAACATGAAACTCAAGAAGAAATATCTATTAATGCATTATTTGAAAAAGATGCTCAAAAAGATGAAAGAGCCTTTGAATTAAAAAGAGAAAAATTTAAGTGTTATATTGTAAAAACTACTAAAAATAATAGGAAAAATCATAATATATATTATTGTGCAAATTCACGAGTAGTTGGAAAGAAAAAAGCTTTAAATGAAATAGATAATATTTTTAGTTATCCTATCCAGGATAAAGGATCAGAGTATTTTTTAGATGTTTACATTGTTTCAGATTATTTGAATAAAAATGTATATAGCCAGAGAAATGGTTTTACTATTCCTTTAGAAGTTGAAACTAAAAGCTCTTTGTTCGATAAAGATGAAATTGTAGCTTTTCAAGAAATACAAGAGGAATTAGTAAAAATCCTAAAACAAGAATTCAATGAATTTATAAAACAAGTACAAAATAAAAATATTGAAGATGTAAAAAAATATATTACTTCTTCAGCTCCAAGATATAGAAGGTTTTTAGATAGAGAAGATATTTTAAGAAAAATACCGCATAATTTGACTGAAAATAAATTGGAAGAATACCTTTATAAAATATCTTTGGAAGAGAAAAAGAAAGTCGATAATAAAATTCAACGATTTATAAAAAACAAAGAAATCACAAAAGAAAACATTCAAGAAATACAGCAAGATCTAAAAGAAAAAGCCAAATACGGTTCTGATAATTTAGCTGAGTATATGTGTCAGAGGAAAGCAATTATAGATTTATTTAGAAAGTATTTACGGGCTGATCAAAATGGTAAGTATAAACTTGAGGAAGATATTCACAATTTAATATTTCCTATGGGATTTACAAACAATGAATTGAATTATGAAGATCATAATCTTTGGTTACTTGATGAGCGATTTACAACTTATAAATTTATAAATTCTGATAAAAAAATTACTACTGTCTCTCAAATAAATAGCCAAAAAGAACCTGATTTATTAATGTTTGATAACCCTATTTCCTTTGCTGATAAATCGGCTGGTGATATATCTAGTATGGTTGTTTTTGAATTTAAAAGACCAGGTGAAACAGCACATAATAAAAAAAGTAAAGATTTTAGATGGAAATTTGAAGAGTTAATTGAAAAATATTTTGATGATTTTTTATACGGAAAAGTGAAGAAAAATTACCAAGGAGATGCTATTGATATTAGAAAAACAACTCCAAAATTTGGATATATTATAGTTGATTTAATTCCTCATGAGCTTGAAGAATATAATCTAAGCAAAGGTTATAAAAAAACTCCATTTAATACTTTTTATTATATTAATCCAGAGCTTAATTTACACATAGAAGTTATCAAATTCCAACAATTAATTGATTTTGCTGAAAAAAGACATTTGCCATTCTTTGACAGACTTTTCCCAAACAATTAAATCACTAAATGCTAAACCAACTCATACTAGGCGACAATCTCGAAGTTCTCAAGTCTTTGCCGTCTGAGAGCGTTGATTTGTGTTATATCGATCCTCCGTTTTTTAGTAATCGTAATTATGCGGTTATTTGGGGCGATAAAGGCGAAATGAGAAGCTTTGAAGACTGCTGGGACGGTGGAATTGATACTTATATTAATTGGATGTATAAGAGAGTACAAGAAATTCACCGAATCCTAAAACCAACTGGCTCGTTTTACCTCCATTGTGATTGGCATGCAGATGCTTATTTGAGAGTTTACGTTTTAGATAAGATTTTTGGGATTGGAAATTTTGTAAATCAGATTTCTTGGAAAAGAACTAATGCAAAAAGTAATTCAACTAAAAAATTTACTGTTTTACAAGATACTCTTTTTCTGTATAGTAAAACTGAAAATTACATATTTAACATCCAAAGGCGAAGCTACTCTGATGCTCAAATGAGCAGATATAAAAAGAGCCAAAGTGATGAAAAAGGTTTATATCGTTGTGATGATTTAACAGCTCCAAATAGTTCAAAAGAAAGACAATTTGAATGGAGAGGAGTAATTCCTAGCACAAATCGTTCTTGGAGATTCTCAATAGAAGAACTAGAAAGACTTTACTCTGAAGGTTTAATTGTTTTGCAAAAAGATGGAAGACCAAGAAAAGACGGATTAAAAAAATATCTTGCAGACTCACAAGGAGAAGTTATTGGGGATGTTTGGGATGATATAGACAGAGTTTCTAATACTGGAAAAGAACGCATCGGTTATCCAACACAAAAACCAGAAGCTTTACTTGAAAGAATAATCAAGGCTAGCAGCAATGAAGGAGACACGGTTTTAGATTGCTTTATGGGCGGAGGAACAACTATTGCGGTAGCCCAAAAATTAGGGCGTAATTGGATTGGAATTGATCAGTCGCCAAGTGCCTTTGGAGTAACAAGAGAGCGTATTTTAGCAATTTCTAAGCCATTGTTTCCGATTGAATTTGAAGCTAAAACCGCAAAATGGGACTGGGACAATTTACGCAAGATGGACGATTTTGAATTTGAGAAATTATGCGTTAAAACCCTAGGCGGTGAGCCAACCAAACAAAGCAAAGGTGGAGATTTAGGAAAAGACGGAATTTTAAATAATTGGTCGGTAATTAGTGTTAAGCGGTCAGAAAACATTGGTAGAAATGTAGCGGATAATTTAAGAAGTGCAATTTTACGCTTTAGAAGAGAGAAAAATGTTGCTAAACAAAAAGACAACTTGGAATTCACTTTTCAGCACGGTGAAAAAATTAATTTGGCAAATTATGACGGTTTTATAATTGCATTTAGTTTTGGAAAAGGCTTAAAAGCAGAACTCGCCCAACTAGAAAGAGAAGAAGGCTTTAAAATTTTGCCTCTCACGGTTGAAGATATTTTGCCAGTAGCGAAAAGACCAAAAGTAATTTTAAAAGTAGAATGTCTTAAGCTTGGAGAGAGCGGTGATTATAAATTTATTGCGACTGCCAGCACCGATGATAAACGACTAATTGAGTTTTTTAGTTTCAAAATTTTAGTAAAAAATAAAGAAGAAAAGTTTGACATTTTTACTTTTGATAATTTTAATAAAACTGGTATTTTTGAAACTGAATTAAAAAAAGGCGAATATAGAATTACAGTAACTGCGACAGATGAATATGGCTTAGTTGGCGATGACGAAACTGAGCTTACAATCAAAGGATAATAATAAGTAAATTTGGATTAATCACGTTAAAATAAGTTTTTATCTTAAAGATTTTTTATAAATATGCCAAAAGTTTTAATTACCGATTCACTCAGCGATTTAGGTCTTAATATTTTAAAAGAAGTAGCTGAAATTAATTATGCTCCTAATTTAAGTAAGCCAGAAATTATTAAAATTATTGCTGATTACGATGCTTTATTAGTCAGAAGCGGTACTCAAGTAGATAAAGATATTATTGAAGCTTGTTCCACGTCAATGAAAATTATTGGCCGGGCAGGCGTTGGAGTTGATAATATTGATGTTTCAGCCGCTACGCAAAAAGGAATTATTGTTGTTAATTCACCAGATGGAAATACAACTGCTGCCGCTGAACACACAGTTAGTATGATGTTAAGCTTAGCTCGTTTGATTCCACTAGCTGATAATTCCATGAAAAAAGGTGAATGGAAACGCTCAAAGTTTTTGGGAGTGGAATTGAATAAGAAAACACTTGGCATTGTTGGTTTAGGCAAAATTGGCACTAAGGTCTGTCAGATAGCTCAAGCAATTGGCATGAAGGTCTTAGCTTATGATCCTTTAATTTCGCTGGACAGAGCCAAAAGTTTAGATGTTAAATTAGTTTCTTTGGATGAAATTTGGGCAAATAGCGACTTTATTACATTGCATTTACCTAAGATAGCGGAGACGATTAATCTAATTAATAAAGAAACTCTAAGCAAAATGAAGCCTGAATTACGCTTAGTGAATTGTGCTAGGGGAGGAATTATAAACGAGGCGGATTTGGCAGAAGCTTTAAAAAACGGCATTATTGCTGGTGCGGCTTTAGATGTATTTGATAATGAACCACTTGAAGAAAATAGCCCTTTGCGTGAATTAAAGGACAAAATTATTTTAACTCCTCATTTGGGAGCCAGTACTGAAGAAGCCCAAATAAATGTTGCAATTGACGTCGCTGAGCAGATAAAAGAAGTTTTACAAGGTGGCTTTGCTCGCAGTGCAGTTAATTTACCCGGTTTCCGAGGTTTACCAATTGATGAATTGAGACCTAGTTTGGAATTGAGTTTAATTTTAGGATCATTTATTGAGCAGTTTTGTGGCTCAGCCAGACCAATAGAATTAATGATTGAATTGAAAGGTAATTTAACCAAAAAACAAATTGAACCTTTAGTTTTGGCAGTTACCAAAGGCTTTTTGAGCAATAAACTTGAAAATATTAGTTTTGTGAATGCCAAATTAATTGCCCAAGAAAAAGGATTAAAAATCATTGAAAGTAAATCGACTGAAGAAAGTGATTATGCCGAAGAAATGGTTTTAAGCTTGAAAACAGATAAAGGAGAATTTCAGGTTGCTGGGACTTTGCATAATAATAAATTGCCGGTTATTACAAGGCTGAATGATTATAATTTTTTTGCAACGCCTTCTAAGTATATGCTTTTAACTTTGCACCAAGATAAACCCGGCACCATTGCCCGTATTTCAGGCTTATTAGGCAGTAAAGGTATAAATATAAGCGGTATGAATTTAGGACGTAAATCTGAAAAAGAAGAAGCTTTAATGATTTGCTCTTTAGATGAAGCTATTCCAAAAGAAATTTTAAATCAAATTAGACAATTAGAAGGCATTGAAAAAGCGACCTGTATTTCGATTTAAATTAATATGAGTTGAGCGGACTAAATTAAGAAGAAAATCAAGCTAGGAAATTAATTTGATTGGCTATCAGCTCTGGGTTTAAATTTATATTTTTCGGGACGGTTGGCTGAGCCTGTTTATCATTTGCTTCAGTCTCTGAATTATTTGTTGGCTTATTAAAAGGGGATGACATATAAAAATTATTTTTCTGCATTCCTTCTAAATTAGACTGAACTTTGCTCATTGGCCTTTCAGAAGGTAAATTCACTGAATTAGTATTTCCGAAAGACATATAAAAATAAGGTTATTAATCTAATTTATTAAACCCAAATTTCAAAGAATTAAATTAGTTTTAAGGGAAATAACGATCAGTTTAAGTTTCATACTGATTTCAAATTCAATTTCTTGTTTTAAAAATTCCAGAAAATTCTCACGGCTTTTATTATCTAAAGACTGAAAAGCCATTATCAAAACTTGAGCTTGAAAATCAATTTCTTTTACTTTTTTTAGAAGTATTCATTCTTTTGCTTATTTTTTGATTTTTTAAGTGTTTGTTTGTATAAATTCTTTCAAGTCTTCTTGCAAATTATGTTCAATCACAAAAAGCTTAATTAAGGATGAGTCTGGCATATGTCCTATTTTTAGCAAATGTTTTAAATGCACACTTGAACTATAATTTTGGTTTCGGGTTGAACTTTCTGCATCAACCGGTATTTCTTCTGACATTATAATAAAATTTAGTTTTAAGTGAATTATAAAAGGAGTATTGAATATTTTTTATCATATTATTTTAATTGGCCGTAAATACTGGTTTTATTTAATTATTGGTTTGGTCGCTATGCTAGCGGCGGGTTTGGTAACAGTTTTGCCATCTTATGCTTTAAAGATAATTATTGATCTTTTGGCTGGCGGACAGGCTTTAAAGCAAAAAGTTATCTCTTTAAATTTGATTCCTAATCAATTAATTTATTATGGTTTTAAACCTTTAAGCATTCAAGTTTCCCCGAAGCAATTAATTAATTCAACGCCTTTAATTTTAATGGTTTTATTCTTAGTTGATGGTGTTTTTCGTTATATTCAGAATTTTAATAATCGTTATTTTGGGGTTTTAGTAGCTGGTGAGATGCGGGAAAAAGCTTATGCCCAATTAATGCTGATGAGTTTTGCTGATTTAAAAAAGCGTTCCAGTGGTGATTTGGTTTCTTGCTTGACTAATGATTTAAATTTATTACAGTCTTTGCTAGCCGAAGTTTTAAGTGCTTTAATTTCAGATTCCGTGCGAGCTGTCGCTTTAAGCATTTGGCTTTTAGTTTTAGACTGGAAATTAAGTTTAATTGGAGTAATAGTTTTTCCGGCTTTCTTTTTACTTTTAGGAAAATTATCCAAAAGATTACGCAAACTTGCCAATCAAAGCCAAGAAATTACCGCCGAAGTTTCTTCTATCGTTTCAGAAAGTGTGCAAGGAGCCAATTTAATTCATTTATTTGATATTAAAAACTTAGAGAAAAATAAATTTGAAAAAACTAATCAAATCTTCATCAAAACTTGGAAAAAACAATTAGTGATTGATTCTTTAATTAGCCCAATTTTGGGTGTTTTGTCGGCTTTTGGTATTGGGCCAGTAATTTGGTTTGGTTGCCAAAATATTTTAAAAGGTACTGTTAGCGTCGGGGATTTCAGCTCTTATTTGGTGGCAACTATTTTGCTTTATCAGCCTATTAAGCGTTTAGTGCGGGTTAATGCTCAAATTAGTCAAATCAATGGCACTTGCGAACGGATTTTTGAATTAATAAACTTAAAAACGGAAACTGCCCACAAAATTCAAAAGCCTCCTCAGCACGAATTATCCATTGAGTTTGAAAATGTAAATTTTGCTTATAATGAAAAAGGCGATCATGATTTAATTTTAAAAAATATTAATTTACAAATAAATGAAAGCGAAAAAGTAGCCATTGTTGGTAGCTCCGGAAGCGGAAAAAGCTCTTTGATTACTCTGATTGCTAGACTTTATGGTGCAAATGCTGGACAAATAAAAATTAATAATTTGAATATTCAAAATTGGGATTTGACTGAATTGATGAACTTAATGGCTTTTATTCCGCAAGATCCATTTCTGTTTAGAGGCTCTATTCGAGATAATTTATTAATTGCAAAAGCCAATGCAACGGATGCAGAAATACAAAAAGCTTTAGAATTAGCAAAAGTAGATTTTTTAAACCAAGTTTCAGGCGGATTAAATGGTGAAATGACCGAAAGAGGAAATAATTTATCGGGGGGGCAAAGACAAAGATTAAGCATTGCCAGAGCTTTTTTGAAAAATAGTCCGCTTTTGATTTTAGATGAGCCAACTAGCTCTTTAGATCAGCAATCTGAAGAATTAATTAGGCAAAGCTTAAAAGAGTTAATGAAAAATAAAACGGTAATTTTGGTAACGCATAAACTAAATGTCATCAAAGATTTTCCACGTATAATTTGTATGGAAAAAGGGCAAATTGTGGAACAAGGAAATCATCTTGAATTAATCAATTTAAAAGGTCATTATCACCAATTAATCAATGCACACAATTAAATATATAATTTGTTTTCTGATTTTAAGTAATTTGGCTTTTCAATCTTTAGCGTCTGACTATTGCGGTCAGCCAATACCCCGTGATATTTCCACCGAAGGCTATGGTAAAGGACCCGAAAAACCTTTTGCTGACCCTTCCGAATACATGGAAGGTGGTGGTAGTAATAATAATTCCCATTCTAATAATAATCAAAGCCCAAATTTATCAGGGCATGTAATTTATATACCACCCGGCTCTTCCATGCCTTTATATCTTGATAGGCCAATTAGTTCTGGGTTTTCGCATATCGGAGAGACTTTTTATGCTCGTGTTGATGGGATGACTTTTGGTTTGCCGCCTGGCACTATGGCCGAATTAAATATTTTAATGGTTGAAGGCAGTTCTCGTTTTTTTGGCAAACCAGGCCGCTTGCAGATTGGGGTTAATCGATTAATTTTGCCGAATGGGCAGTCAATTTGGTTGAAAGGCTTAGTGGTAGATAATAAAGGGCAAAATCAATTAGCTGGGCAAACCAAAGGCAAACGATTTATAAATGCAGCCGGGAAAGTGGCTTTAGGATCGGGTATTGGGGCAGCTAGTGGTGCTGGGATTGCCTCAATATCAAAGGGAAATATTGGGACTGGTGTGGTGGCAGGTGCTTTAATTGGAGTAGTAATTGGTGGTATCTGGGCTGCAACCCAAAAAGGACAAGATGTTATGCTACCAACTGGCTCTAATTTATTAATTACTGTCACCGAAGGGACTCAAGTTACTTTTTGAAAAGATTGATTATAAAAATAAATGAGCTAAACAAGCTGATAAACAAGAAGACAATGCTCCACCAATCATAGCTAAAATTCCCATTTGAGCAAATTCACTTCTTCTTTCAGGAAGCATTTGACTGAAAGCTCCTAGCTGAATTGCAACACTACCAAAATTAGCAAATCCACATAAAGAAAAACTGGCAATTAATAAGCTATTAGGGCTTAAATTACACAGCTGCATTTTATTGCTTAAGTCTAAATAAGCGACAAATTCATTCAAGGCAATTTTTTGACCCAACAAAGAAGCAATTAAATGAGCATCTTCGGTTTGTGCTCCCATTAAAAAAGCAACCGGGAAAAGTAAACAACCAAAAATATCAGATAAAGTAATTTTGAAGCTGGCTAATAACATATCTACTAATCCTACTAAAGACACAAAAGCAATTACCATACTAATAACACCCAAAGATATTTTCAAGCCTTCTTGTGCTCCGTGTACAGCTGCATCCATTAAATTTGCCGCTTCAGTCTTTTCAGGTTCGGGTAATAATTCGCTATTTTCACCTTGAACAGAAGGCCAAATTAACTTTGCAATAATTAATCCGCCCGGAATACCCATTAAATTAGCCGCTAGCAAATACTGAGAAGGTATTCCTAAACTTGCATAAGTTGCAAGCAAAGCTGCTGACATGGTAGACATTCCACCCACCATAATTGAAAAGAATTGAGCCTGACTGAGCCTGGAAAAATAAGGTCTTAAAGGTAAAGCTGATTCAACTTGCCCCACAAAAGCACTAGCAATATTAGCCAAAGCTTCGGCACCGCTGACGCCCATTAATTTATGTAAAAGCCAAGATGTCGCTTTCAAAAAGGGATGCATAATTCCCATAAAATACAAAACCGAAACTAAAGCGGAAATGAATATAATGGCCGGTGTAACTTTAAAGGCAAAAATAAATTCATTATTCGGAGAATTATATAGTGAACCAAAAGCAAACTCGCCGCCCTTACCGGATAAATGAATAAGAGCAATAATACAATCACTGATTTTTTGAAAAATAGTTTGACCTAAAGAACTTTTTAAAATGAAGAAAGCTAAGGCTATTTGTAATACTAAGCCCGAAGAAACTGTATACCAATTAATTGATTTTCGGTCTTTGGATATAAGCCAACAGACTAATAAAATGGCAAATACACCTAGAAGAGAAATCATGAATAATTCATAAATTAAAAGTAATCGAATTGTACAATATTTAACTTTTTATTTTTCTATTTTTGGTCAAAATCAAGATCTTTGATATGTTTATTAAAATCTCTAGGTTCAACTTTTTGCATCCAGCGGGAAAACCGAATTGATTCCATTAATTGAATATATTCTTGTAATAATTTTAATAAGCCTTTGGCTTGCGATGATTTGGGTACTATTAAAAATAAAGACTTGGCCTTTAGCTCTTGGAGTTTAAACTCAGCTTGTAAAATATTAGCTACATTATCTTGGGTGGGGGTTTCTTTTAGTCTTTTACTCATCCACAGCGGTAATAAATTCACAATTGGCTTTTCCAAATTTAAATGTGGCTTTATAAAATCCGCTAAAGCCCTAAAAATATCACTTTTATTATTTTTTCGACTTTTCACTTTTTAAGCCTTAATTAAGTTTTTCGCTTTAGCTAAAATAGTGGCTTCTTCGATTAAAGCTGGTATCAATTCACTTTCGGGCAATCTTTTATAAATTTCTCCGTTTTTAACTAATATACCAACTGGTACTCCGTCTGGGCCAATTCCGCCAAAAGAAACCCCAATATCAGCATGTGCACTTTCGCCAGGCCCATTCACCGCACAACCCATTACCGCAACCGTAAGCGGCAAATTCAATTTATCCAATTCTCTTTCAACCTTTAAAACCCATTCCTCAAAGTTTTTAGTCGCAATTCTTCCGCAAGTCGGGCAACTGATCAAATTTAAACCATCTTTCCGAATACCCAAAGATCTTAAAATTTGTTTGGCCAATTCAATTTCTCTGACTGGATCGCCGGTTAAGGAAACTCTCAAAGTATCACCCAGGCCCTCGGCTAATAAAGTACCAATCCCAATTGCTGATTTAATCGATCCCGAACCGACTGGACCAGCCTCCGTGACGCCTAAATGCAAAGGATAATCACATTTGTCAGCCATCAATCGATAAGCTTGAATCATAGTTTGCACATCACTAGCTTTCAGCGAGATTTTGATTTGGTCATAATTTAAATCTTCTAATATTCTAATATGTGATAAACCGCTTTCTACCATGGCTAAAGGAATATTATCAGGATATTTCTCGGCAAATTCTTTTTCTAAAGAGCCAGCATTTACACCAATTCTAATTGGTAGCATTCTTTCTTTGGCAGCGGCAACTACTTCTTGGACACGCTCTTTTTTGCCAATATTACCTGGGTTCAAACGCAAACCATCTATGCCAGCTTCAATTGCTTTAATCGCCAAACGCCAATCAAAATGAATATCTGCAATAACTGGAATTAAAGATTCCTTGACAATACTCGATAAAGCATTAGCGGACTCAGCATTTGGGACGGCTACCCGGACAATTTGGCAACCGGCTACCGCCAAGGTTCTAATCTGTTCGAGAGTCGCTTCAATATCTTTGGTATCAGTTGTACACATCGATTGAATTGAAATCGGGGACGTACCGCCAATTTCGACATTTCTAACTTTTATTTGTTTACATTTACGGCGTGGAAAAGACTGCATAAAAATACTCAGAAGTTTGAAATTTTAAAGTTTAATCATAATAGTTTTTTTATTTAATGTCGCTTAAATTTTTTACTGGCTTTATTTTTAAATTTCACAGCCCTCAAGTTAGCTCTTTACTTAATTCAAAAAGTCTTTTTGGGGCAATATCAGCTCCATTTGACCATTCAACCGTATTAGAATTGAGGTGAAATTGTTTGAAATATTCTTTACTCTTAAGCGGCTCAAAGATTCCATTTGTTTTTTTACCTTTCAAGTAAGCTTCTAAATTAACTTCTCTTCTTTCTAATATTTTAGTTCTATTTATCTCCGTAAACTCTTCGAAAGTAAGCAAAAGTCGAAAATCATTAATATATTCCGCTGAAATTATTTTTATCATTTTCACAGCTCTTTAAACCAAAGGAGGTATTTTACGTAAAGGTTTTTCATTTCTCGCTAAATTCCAATTATTCATGAGTTCCTCTCTGTATTCATCAGCCCATTCAAAAACAAGATTTTTTACTCTCTTGGGTAGATTACCCCAGACATTTTTAAATCACTTATAAGAAAGACTCCTTCATACTCTCCATAATTAGCATGGAAATGTGGCGGATTATGTTCATCATAGTTAAAAGTAATTATAATCCCTAGAAATCTTGATACTTCAGGCACTTTGACTATTTAAAATTAGTATTTTCCAGATTAATATAATTTTAAGTTAATTCAGCTCAAACTTCAATAATGATCCCAACAAACCCTCATTAAATAAAAAAATATCTCTAAATTTCTGTTGAAATGCAGCTACAAATCAAAGAACTAAAGTAAAATTTTACAAATAATAATTCGAATCAATTTATAAATAATGTTGAAAAAAATAATTTTACTTTCTTTAATTTTCAATTTACTTTCTTTAAGCATTTTTGCTACCTCAATCAGTAAAAGTCAGGTTTCTGAGCTTATAAAAGCCGGCAAAATTATTCCAGTTAGCACTAATAATGATAATTCTAAATGTATTATGCTTTTGCAAATTGATGGTAAAAAATTCTGTTCTTTAGTCCCCTTAGATGAAAAACCTCAACAAAATATTCAAAAGGTTTGGCGTAAAATTAAATTCGATGAAAGATCTTGGAAAGCCACTTGGTCAAATAATTATCCACTCAGTAATTCAGTGGTAAATGTAGTGGAATATATTGTAAATAGCGAAAATATAAATGCCTGGGAAGAATTAATAACCGAAACCAGTATAACTGGCGAGAATGTTCAAACGGCTAATAAATATGCCAGTAGCTTTATTTCAAACAAAGAAATGAAAATAACTAGTCAAATATTTAATTCGTCCGACCAAGAAACTTTCTATGAAGCTAAAATTTTAAATCCTCAAGATAATAAAGTAATTGAAGATGTTTTGACTAGAGCGGTATTTATTCAGGGTAAAGGCAAATCTAAAACTTTATACCTTTTAACTTATTCAAAAAAAGCTGAATTAACTGAAAAAGAGAAAACTAAATGGCTGAATTTACTAAGAGAATCTAAAGTTTAACCCTACAAAAATGGCAGACCTACTATAAAAATAAATCTGCCATCCGCCTAGTTTGATTAAATAATCTTTGCTAATTTTTTGAATTTTCCTAAATTAATTCAATCGTTTTCGCTTATACAATATATAATGCCAAATTTTGTCAACCGAAATTTTTTCTGGCTTTATTTTTGATATTAAATTGAAAACTATGTAAGAGAAGTTCACTAAAAATGCAGCTTAAGGGAATTTCCCCAGAATTCATAATTTACTTTTAGTTTTCTTAAATTATTTTGTTTTTATGAACAATTTTGCTGGAGAAATTAAAATGGAGTTTTTGCTTTTTTTTATAATTATTTTTATTATTTTTTTATTAGTTCAAATCTTTGGTATGCCAAATCTCTTCGAGAAGAAAGTGTCTGGTTTTTCTTTCACTCCTCTTAAATCCAAAAAGGTTACTAGTACTCGTAAACGAAGGCATTAAATTTTGTCTTTTTAGAGAGACGTTTCGGAGCTTTCTAGGACTGGAATTGGTCTTTGCAAAAACTCTAATAATTTATTAACAGCGTTTAAATAAGCTTTGGCGGAAGCAACTAAAATATCAGTATCAGCTGCATAGCCCGTATAAACTTTATTTTGATGTTTAACTCGTATTGTTACTTCTCCTTGTGCGTCAATTCCTTCGGTAACAGAGTGAACGGAAAATTCAATTAATTCAGCGGGAATATTAATTAACTCTTTCATAGCCTGATAAATGGCATCCACTGGGCCAGTTCCTAAAGCAGATGTTTTTAATAAACGGTTTTCTTTCAAATCTTTAATTTCGACTGAGGCAGTTGGTAGACCAGTACCACAAGCAATTTGTAATCTTTCTAAAACAAAAAAAGCTTCGACCACCGACTCTCTTTGTCTTTCGTCCACAATTGAAATTAAATCTTTGTCTGAGACTTGTTTTTTCTTGTCAGCTAATTCTTTAAATCTTGCATAAGCTGATTCAAGCTCAGTGGCATCTAAATCATAACCTAATTCACCCAAGCGAGATTTTAAAGCGTGTTTGCCGGATCGAGGACCTAAAGGTAATTTATTCGTTTTTAAACCAATTTCTGCTGGATCAATAATTTCATAAGTGCTTTTATTTTTTAATACTCCATCCTGGTGAATACCCGATTCATGTGCAAAGGCATTTGCTCCAACAATAGCTTTGTTTTTTTGTACCGGGAAACCAGTCAAATTACTTACTAAGTGGCTAGTTCGGGCAATTTCTGTTGTATTAATATTAGTAAATAAATCAAATGTTTTTTGCCTGGTTTTTAAAATCATGACAATTTCTTCTAAGGCACAATTTCCGGCTCGCTCGCCTAATCCATTAATTGTACATTCAACTTGCCTCGCACCATTTAGCAAAGCGGCTAGTGAATTAGAAACGGCTAAGCCCAAATCATTATGGCAGTGCACCGAAATGACAGCCTGATTGATATTTTTCACATTTTCTTTAATGGACTTGATTAAATGGCCAAATTCAAAAGGAGTAATATAGCCCACTGTATCCGGCACATTAATAGTTGTGGCACCCGCTTCAATGACCGCTTCAATTAATTCAAATAAAAATTCCCGATTAGCTCTGCCTGCATCTTCTGGAGAAAATTCAATATCTTCAGTTAAAGACTTGGCAAACTTAACCATTTTAACGGCTTTTTCAAGGCATTGAGCTTTTGTTAATTTCAATTTATGCTCTAAGTGAATATCGGAAGCACCAATAAAAGTATGAATTCTCTTTTTTTCAGCTGGTTCTAAAGCTAAGCCTGCCTTTTCAATATCTCCTTCGGTGGCTCTGGCTAATCCGCAAATAATTGGTCCCTTTACTTCTTGGGCAATGCGATTAACGGCTTTAAAATCTCCGGAACTAGAATAGGGAAAACCTGCTTCGATAATATCAACACCTAGTCGGGCAAGGGCATGAGCAATTTGTAATTTTTCAGCTTCATTGAGGCTTGCACCGGGAGATTGCTCTCCATCACGCAAAGTTGTATCAAAAATTAAAACCTGATTTAAATTACTGCTCATTAATGTCTTTTCTCTTTAGGCTTAAATTATGGAAGTTATTTATTTATTTTCTCACAAATTAAAACCCCAAACCGAAAAATCTATTTTTGATTAAACAAATAAAACTTGAGTAATGATTAAAAAATTCTGCCTATACAAGCTGATGAGCTAATTCCATGATTTCGGTGGCATAATCACCTGCATTTTCAATCATTGGAAAATTATGCCAAGCTGGAATTGATTTGATTAGTAAGTTTGGATTCTTAATTTCGGTCAAAAGTTTTTTATTTTTACGGTCTTTTTCGTTGTTACCTAATAATAAAACTGCTGGAATTGGCAAAGTGTTCAAAGTTTCGGCTATGTCTAAGTCAGCCAAATCAGCAATTTGTTTATAAGACTTACAATTGCTTAAAGCCTCAAAAAAAACTTTTAAATATTGCTTTGAAACATATTGCGAAAAGAAAAAGCTTTTACTTAAATCCTGAAATGCTGCCAGAGACAAAAGATTATTTTTTAGATTAAGTAAAAATTCTTCATTAGCCCAAGATTTATTATTTGAAGGAGAATGTAAAATTAAAGACTTGACGGGAAAAAGCTGAGAATATTTTAAAGCTAATAAAGCTCCGCTTCCGTGACCCAAAAGAATTAAAGGCAAATTATTTTCTCTGAATAAGTTTATTTCATGGTTAAGATGAAGCAAAAACTTATTAATATCATTTAATTCATTATTCCACTGAGAGCCAGCACAACCTGGCAAGTTCAAAGCCCCAAAATGAATAGAACCCTCCAAAAAAGGTCTTAAAAGGTCAAAATGAAAAGCCCCGCCGCCATTATCATGTATAGCAATTAAAGTTAATTTTTTCATCAAAAAGTTTAAGTAGTCAATTAAAAAAACATCTTAAACCTTAAATTGAAATCATTACCCATATACTAAGTAAAAATAAAATAAATAAAGCTTTTAAAATTGGCCAAAAGGCTTTTTGTACCGCTAAGAAATGATTTTTCACATAAAAACCCCAAGTTAATTATTGAATTTATGCACAATTAAAAAATTTAACCTTAGAAAATTACTGTATTCCCTATAAATAAAGGGCATTAAGTTCAGGAAGCAGCTTTCCTGGCCAAGAACTAAAAACTCTCGTTATTGGAAATGAGTGGTATTTATAATGTTCGATTGATATTGTATATTTACAAGCAATTTGCTATTATATACAACGTTCGATTGATGATGATTCAGGAAACAATAAAAATCTGGCACTGGGGAGACTTGAACTCCCGACCTGAGGGTTATGAATCCTGAATCA
>JAAFJH010000041.1 GCA_013298875.1 Synechococcales cyanobacterium bin2.concoct.b11b12b14.033 | reverse complement strand
GGCCGATTATTTCGCCTTTTAAAGTTAAGCAACCGGAAACTATTTTAGTTGCCCCAATATCAAGGCCAATTATTAAATCTTGTGACATATTTATTTCAAGGTTTAAGTCAACAGTTAAGTTGTATACAGAGTAAAGCCAAACCTTCATTTTTGCAATGCCAATCAGCAGCTGGAAACCGTCAGACGATAAATAATACTACCTACGTTATCTTTATTAGCATTTAATCCTCTCTGCTTAATTCCAATTCTGTCTGTTGCACATTATAATCCCAGTCTCTAACAGCAGACTTAACAACATCTAAACCTAAGGGCAATTTCAATCTTTCTCCATCTAACATTTGTTGAATAGTTATAATTTGCAGTTTATCAAATTCTTGACCAGTTAAGCTATTTCGATGAGTTCCAGCCACTCTGGCTTCTTCTAACATTGGTTTCGTTGGTTCCTCAAGGGTTATAAAAATTCCAATTGCAGCCTTGTCTCTTTCAATTACCCCTCTCAAATCTCTAATTTCTTTGACGCTCACCGAGCCAGATTTGACTGAAAATAATACCTGGCTAGTTTTGTTAATTCCTTCCATCATAAAAGCAATTCCATCAATTCCCTTGTCAGCACCTTTCTTTTCATTAATAATTGCTCTGTTATTTGAGTATGTTAAAATTGCCCATTTCTCAAATTCTTTTCTGAGTCGGTCATCTTCTTTATTTGCTAAAGCTCTTGCTCCCTTGAGGTCTTGTGGGACGCCTGATAACTTAATGGTTTGTAAATTATTAGTATTTTTCGTATTAATATTTATATTTTCTTTGCCAAAAGTATCTTCCAGTCGCTTAATTATTAAAGAAATTGATTGATAAGTTATATCAATTCCAACCCAATTACGATTTAAGCGTTGAGCAACTGCAATCGTAGTACCACAGCCACAATAAGCATCTAAAACGGAATCTCCTTCGTTGCTACTAGCTAAAATAATTCTCTCTAAAAGAGCTTCTGGCTTTTGTGTTGGATAACCTAAACGTTCTTTTGAAGTACTTGTTATAAAAGGAATATCCCAAACATCGTCTATGGCTTTGCCTTTTTTTAAAATATCCTTAATATATTGCTTTTTTGCTGGTATCCCTTTATTGATAGCTCTATTATCCCAAATATATTCTTCCCCCTCTTCATCAATTTGTACTTTTCTTGCTCTAGCTTTTTCAATATCTTCTTTTGTCCATTCTTGTATAATCTGATTACAAATAGATGTATTTCTATCTTTGACGTAAAAAAAGACAAGATCATGTTTTGAATTAAATTTATATTTGTTGTGCATTAGTCTCTGTCCATAATGCCAAATAATTTCATTTCTAAACTCACCGCCACGTGGGACAAATAAAGCATCACAAATTAATTTCAAATAATGACTGGCGGTTGGATCGCAATGCAAATAAAAGCTGGCCGTAGGCTTCATTGTTCGCCATATTTCATTTATTCGTTGCGTCATGCTCAAAATATAAGCAAATAAACTGCTTTTACCTAAAACCTTACTTAAACCTTCAACTAAATGAATTATTTGGGCGGTTAAATTGCCTCTTTCATTATTTAGAATTTCTCTCAGAGCCTTGTCAGCAGCTCGATCCCATGTCCAAGTGTCTACAAAGGCTTGTGCTTGAGCTTTATCTTCAGAGCCAATATTATTATAAATTTGATTATAATTACGCTTTGAATTGAATGGCGGGTCTATATAAACTAAATCAATGCTTCCATCAGCTATATTTGTTTGTAAAACTTCTAAATTGTCACCGTAAAATAATTGATTTTTCATTAAGTTGTATACAGAGTAAAGCCAAACATTCATTTTTGCAAAAAACTAATTAAAAAGGGAAAGAAAAATAAATAAAGTAAAAAATTAGTTTTAATATTTTTAATGAATTTAAAAGAAAACTTTTATTTGGTTTTTTTATCAATGGGCGGATTGGGGCTTTTATTATTTGTGCCAGCTTACTTTTTATTACAAAAAGGAATAATTAATTATCAATCTTTATTATTATTTGAAGGTATTTTCTTTGCTAGCCCACATTTGTTTTCCAGCTATTTCCGGGCTTACTCAGACCTAGAAGAAACAAAAAGGCATAAAGTTTATACTTTGTACTTACCAATTGTTTTATTTTTAATTTTATTCAGTTTTATTCATTTTTTTGGTTTAAATACTTTATGGATAATTGGTTCTATTTATTTTTATTGGCAATGGTGGCATCATGCTCGGCAAAGTTTTGGATTGGGTCGTCAATATCAAAGACAAAATAATTTTAATTTAAATAAATTAGACCTTACTTTTAATGATTATGCTTTATGGCTAACTGCTATTTTAGGTATATTACTCAAATCAAGTGCAGCTGGTCAACATTATGAAGGAATTCCGATTAGAACTTTTGTTTTGCCAAATATAGTTTTAATTACTTTTATAAGTTTAATTATTTCTTATTTACTTTTTTATACGGCTCGTCAAGTTTACTTATTCAAGCAACAAAAAGTAATACAAAGTAAATTTTTAATTCATTTAATATTACAAAGCTTAGTTTTCATTTATCTTTTTGGTTTATTACCAACTGATATTGGCATTATTGGAGCTTCTTTTTGGCATTGTACTCAATATATAACTTTTGTCAAGAACCATCAAAAGCAAAAAGCCATTAATCAATTAATAAAAAATCCTTTTTGGCATAATTTATTCGCAAAAGAAAATTGGTTTATTTATTTAACTATTTTATTTATTTTTAGCGGTTTACTGCCAGTTCTGAAGTTTAATCTGAGTACTTTACAAATTAATGGCTTAGCTTTAGCTTTTTCATTAAGTTTAACTTTTCATCATTATTTATTAGACGGTATTTTATGGACAAAAAATGAAATTAAATGGAGCTTAGGACTAGGGAATTTAAGTTAATTCAAGCAAATTATTAATTAATCTTTTAATAACCTACCAATAAATTCAAAATCAACAAGAAAACTGTCTGAACGTTATAATATTATGAAATTTTTGAATTGAAGCTCATGAATATTCGCAAAGAAGATAAACCACCCAAAGAAAACTTAATAATTCCAGCCTCCATTATTTATCAGGATGGGAACAATTTTTTAAATAATAATATTACTTCTCCTGGTGGCCAACCACCTAAACCGCCAAATTCAAATAAGAAACCAACAGATTTTTTCAAAACCAGGCTTTTCAAATTTGTGGCTTATTCGTTTCTTTCTTTGCTGGGCTTTTGGATTTTCTTAAATGTTTTTATTACACCAATTAATCGTATATTGGGCTTGCCAAAAGTCGATCATCTTGAAAATTATTCTCCCATCAGCTCAATTGAAGTCTATGATAAAGATGATCAATTTGTTACAACCTTGCAGGGAGCCGAAGATAGGCAAGTGATTCCTTTATCTCAGGTTACTACTTCCTTAAGGCAAGCTTTATTTGCCAGTGAAGACCGCGAGTTTTTCCAGCATGATGGTATTAATTTTATGGGAATTTTTCGGGCTATGCTCATTAATATTAAGTCGGGCAAGCTAAAACAAGGCGGAAGTACTATTACTCAGCAATTAGTTAAAAACATTTTTTTCTCGCCCAAAGATTGGAAATCCGCTCAGCGTAAATTCAAAGAAGCCCTTTTAACAATTGAAGTTGAAAAGAAATATTCCAAAGAACAAATTTTAGAAATTTACCTCAATCAAATTTACTGGGGAAAAGGGGCTTATGGAGCAGAAAGAGCTGCCAAAAGATATTTTAATAAAAGTGCTTCTCAGTTAAATATTGCTGAATCTGCTTATTTAGTTTCTTTACTTCCTTCACCCAGTACTTTGCATAATACAAAAGACTCTTTTCGGTTGCAAAAAAACATTATTAATAATATGTCTCGTTATGGTTATATTAATGCTTTACAAGCTCGAGAAGCTGCAAATTATCCCTTAAAATTCGAATCGGCACCCGGTAATTTATCCAAATATCCTTATTATATGAGTGTTGTATTAGAAGAGTTAAGAAGTCGCTTCAGTGATGAGGAATTAAGACATAAAGGCCTCAAAGTTTATACTGCTATTGACCCGATTGCCCAAGTTAAAGGCGAGGAAATCTTAACTAATGGTATTCGGAAAGCACCAAGCGGTATTTCTCAGGGAGCTTTAGTTACAATTGATGTGCAAAGTAATGAAGTGCGTGCCATTGTGGGAGGAATTGGGGATTTCTGGAAATTTCAGTGGAATAGAGCCACCAGCAAACACACTATTGGGTCAGCTTTTAAACCTTTCGTTTATTTAACTGCATTCATAAAAGGTTTATATTCAAGTAATTCAATAATTATGGATAGTCCTTATACCTATGAAAACTCAGAAACCGGCGAAGTCTGGAATCCCAAAAACTTTGATTCTAAGTTCTGGGGGGAAATTACGGTTCGGAAAGCTTTAGTTAATTCACGTAATATTCCTGCTATTCGTATTGCCGCCAAATCCACTATGGAATCAATTATCGAAACTTCTGAAAAGGTGGGCATTAAAGGGGTTGAGCCTTATTTATCTTCTGCTTTGGGTAGTTCAGCCATTTCACCGTTGAAAGCTGCTAATGCATATGCCGTTTTAGCCCGGGGTGGTTTGTATATGGAACCAATTATTATTAGGCGAATTGTTGACAGAAGCGGAAAAAATATTGAACAAAGTAATCCTAATCCCGAAAGAGTATTACCCGCAGGACCCATTTATGAATTAATTGATATTTTAGTGGATGTTGTTGATCATGGAACCGCTACCCAAGCCAAAATACCAGGTTTACAAATTGCAGGCAAAACTGGCACAACTGATGGATCGAGAGATGTTTGGTTTATTGGCTTTACACCCGACACGGTAACCGCCTTATGGGGAGGTAACGATAAAAATCAAAAGTCTTCTTCTTATGCAACAGGAGGGGCGGTCATGGCTAGCATTTGGCGGGAATTTATGAAAGTTTATTATGTTATTAATCCCATGACCGTTTCTTATTTTCCTAAACCAAGTAAACGAATAAGATTATTAATTGACCCGATTACTGGTTTGCTCGCCACCAAAGATAGCTTTAAGCCTGAATACCGTGAATTTATACCTGGAACTGAACCGCATAAATATGCTCCGCCGCCAACTATGGAACAAATCGAGGACTTCTTAAAAGACAAAGAAGAACAAAGAAGGAATTTAGAAGGAGACTTAGACGAAGAAGATTCGGATAATCCGGAAAATATGATTGAAGAACAATTAACTAGTAATTCCAATTTACCTCTCCCGCAGCCAAAAGAAATTCGTAATACTCCTGATAGCTTACCACCACCCCCTAGACAAAACCCAATAGTCAACCGGGAAGATAATCCACCTCCCAATCAAGCACCTGAAAATTCGCCTTCTAATAATCCTGCGGAAGTTTCACCATCAGGGATGAATAACCAAAATACTGAAAACAATAATCCGCCGCCCCAACGAAGAAGACTTTTTAGACGGCAAAGAGAAGAGCAAAGTGCCCCTGTCGATGGACAATATGCCGAAAATGCTGAGCCACCCAGAGAAAGATCTCGTTGGAAAAGATTATTTTCGAGTCCTTATTAAATTTTTTATCTTTTTAATTCAGTTAACTCAAATAGTTTTATTTTCAATAATTATGTAAAACATTCTAAAATTAAAAGCATGAATTCCACTTTGCCATATAACTCTTTTAATCATTATTTAAAAAAAAGCTTCAACCAACCAGTTTGGCGAGTAACTTTAGAAGGTAATTTCACTTGCCCAAATCGTGATGGAACCCGTGCTTTTGGGGGTTGTACTTTTTGCACAGCTGATGGATCTTCGTCGCAATTACAAAGCCCGGATGATTCACTGGCTGAACAATTAATTAAAGGTATTGAAAAACAAAGAAAACGTCATAAAGCCAAAAAATTTATTGCTTATTTACAGTCTTTTACTAATACTTATGCTCCTATTCATTATTTACGAAGTATTTATGACCAAGCTATTAATCATCCCGACATAATTATGCTTTCAATTGGTACTCGCCCAGATTGCTTATCCGAGGAAGTAATTAAACTTATTGATTCCTATAATGATAAAGTTGAAGTTTGGCTAGATTTAGGCCTTCAGTCAGCTAATAATGAAACGCTTGACTTAATTAATCGTGGACATAGCGTTGAAGAGTTCATTGAAACAGTCACGAGAGTTAAAATAATTTCTCCACGAACAAAAATATGTGTTCATGCCATGGTTGGTTTACCCAATGAAGACTTGAAAAAGGATCCACACTTGACTAAAAGCTTAAATACTATTCAAACCCTGATTTCTTTGCCAATTGATGGAATTAAAATACATAATTTGTGCATATTAAAAGGTACCAAGCTGGCACTTGACTATTCCAAAGGACTAATTGAACCTTTAGATTTACAAACTTATTTGGATTTTTTATTAAAAGTAATACCATTAATTCCGCCCGAAATTACTATTCATCGTTTAATGGCCGAAGCCGCTTCCAAAGATGAATTAATTGCTCCAAATTGGACTTTAGATAAAGACTTTTTTATGAATGAATTACGCAAACAACTAAATGAAAAAGGCTTATTTCAGGGCTGCCAAATTAAAAAACTTGAATTAAAAGTTTAAAATTATCCCAAAATTTTTTATGCCTAAGGTCTCTATTTTAGCTAAAATTAACTGTGATGCTTTTTTGCACAAATTTTAAGGAGAATAAATGGATTTAGATTTTGATATTATGACAACTTTGGTTAATCAAGAAGCCCCTGACTTTGAAGAAGTATCGGCTTTAGTGAAAAATGATCCTCAGGCAAAAATTTCTTTGCAAGATTATTTAAAAAAAGGTAAATGGGTAATATTATTCAGTTATCCGCTTGATTTTACTTTTGTTTGCCCAACTGAAATTAAAGAATTTATTGCTAAGGCTGATGAATTTGAAAAAGCCGGAATTCAACCAATTTTAATTAGTACTGATAGTGCTTTCTGTCATATGGCTTGGCAAAAGGAAATCGGCGAATGTCCTTATCCTTGGATTGCTGATACTAATCATGAAGTTAGCTCTGCTTATGGTATTTTGAAAGATGAGCAAGGTATTACTTTCCGTGCAACTATTCTTATTGATCCTAAAGGTATAGTTCAGTCTGTACAAGTTAATAATTTACCAGTTGGCCGTAATGTAGACGAAGTTTTACGTACTGCTCAAGCTTTCCAAGAAGCTGCTAAAGGTAAATTAGTACCATGTAATTGGAAACCAGGCGATAAAACCTTAAACTAGTCTAGGAAGTTATAAACCTCACCCTCAGCCCCTCTCCGTTCACAGAGATGAGAAGCCCTAAAGTACTTTCTTTGCTTACGGGGAAGGGGTTAATAAATCAATCTGAGAAAATAAATTGTCAAATTATATAATTAAACTTTTAAACCAAGAAATAAATATATCCAGCGAATTATTAAGTAAATACGACAAAGTTGGTCCGCGTTATACTAGTTATCCGACTGCACCTGAATGGACAAATAATTTTAAACAATCAGATTGGCTCACAGCCATTGAAGAATCAAATAAATTACAAAAAGATATTTCGCTTTATTTTCATATTCCTTTTTGTAAGTCTGCTTGCTATTACTGTGCTTGTAATTTTGTTGTTAGTCCGCAAAACAAACTGGCTTGGCCTTATTTAAAAGCTTTAAGTCGTGAAATAAAACTAATTAGCCAATTAACTGATCCCAGCCGAAAAGTTAAACAATTGCATTTTGGTGGTGGCACCCCAACTTATTTATCACTTGAGCAAATTGATTATATTGTTCATGAAATAAAAGATAATTTTAATTTAAACTTTTCACCCGATAATGAATTTTCAATTGAAATTGACCCACGCGTAACTTCTTTTGAGCATTTAAAATTATTAAAAGATTTAGGCTTTAACCGTGTCAGTATGGGAATTCAAGATTTTGACCCGAATGTACAAAAAGCGGTTAACCGAATTCAAAGCTATGAAATGGTTTCAGGTATGGTTAAATATTGCCGTGAGATTGGCTTTGAGAGCATTAATTTTGATTTGATTTATGGTTTGCCTTGTCAGTCTTTAAGCTCTTTTACAGAGACCTTAGACAAAGTTACCGTTTTAAATCCAGACCGTATTGCTTTATTCAATTATGCACACTTACCTTCTCTGCGGCCTTTTCAAAAAGCTTATATCAATGAATCTGAGCTGCCAAAGCGGGATGAAAAGTTTTTGATTTTTTGCCAAGCTATGAAAGTTTTTGCTGACCATGATTATGAATATATTGGTATGGATCATTTTGCCAAAAGAACAGACGAATTATGCTTAGCCCGAGCCGCAGGAACTTTGCACCGTAATTTTCAGGGTTATACAACTAAAGCTGGCTGTGATTTATTTGGCTTAGGTATGACTTCAATTAGCTCAATTCATGATACTTATAGCCAAAATGAAAAAAGGCTTACTCAATACATGAGCTTTTTCGATGAAAATTATACTCCTGAAAGTTTGAATCCGCTTGAAAAAGGCTTTAAATGCTTGGATGATGATTTGTTAAGACGGAAAGTAATTAATAATTTGCTCTGTCATGAAGAATTAATATTTGCAGACATAGAAGAAGAATTTAAAATTGATTTTAATAATTATTTTAAAACTGAGTTAGCCGAACTAGATGAATTAGCGAAAGATAATTTAATTGACAAAAATCAAAAATCGATTAAATTAACCTCTTTAGGCCGAATTTTCTTGCGGAATATTGCTATGCCCTTTGACATTTATTTGCAAAAAAACAAAAATCATTTATTCTCACGCACTGTTTAAAACTAATTTTTGGATTAAATATTTTTTAGCTGACTAAATATTAATACTTGTTACTATTTTATAAACAAACTTTAATAAAATAATGGCTTTAAATATTTCATCTATTCGTTCTATTCGTAGACCCAATCATATTATTTCAGCAAAGAGCACTAGGAAACAAATACCACCACCTGTCTACTCTGAAATAGATGCTTTGAAAGCATATGAAAACTTAACTCGAACAGTCAAAACACCCCAAGAATTAGTTAATATTCGCGGCTTAATTCCTACGACGGAAGAAGCAGCATTAAGCATGATTAGAGTCGCTACTGAACTAGCGAAAGAAAATAATTCACAGACTTTAACTTTAATAGATAGATATTTACAAAGAGCGGGTGCTTACTTTGATTCTAAGAAGCTTTAGGCATTTAACTTGAAGCTGAGGGATAATATAAGGTTTTAGAACTTTTGATGGCTCAATTATTAGATTTTTTTTGTGCCGCAATCAAAATTCATCTATTAATTAACTTCAAGTATATCCGCTTTGGAAAAGACCTTTATTTGCTTTGTACACATTCCTTCCAAATGAGCTGGCTTTATATTAAATTTGCCGCTAATTTCAGGCCTAAACATAAATTCAAAGACTTTTGGTTTTTCATCACAAATCAAACTAGTGGCAAAGAAAGAAATTTTATCGTCTAAGATGTCTTGGTGAGTCCACCAATTAATATAATTAGCTTTTGTATTATTATTTTGTTCATTCAATGAGTTTTGCCTAGCATCTTTATTATTTAATATTTCGGCACCACTTGGGATAGGAGCTTCAATTAAAATATAAGGCAAGTTTAAACCTTTAGCTTTTCCGGTACAAGAAATGCTCATTTGCATAATTAAAATTTCTCCGCTCTTGGCTTTGCTCATGAATAAAGGTTTTTTCTCAATTTTAAATTCCTCAGTTTTATGGTCTTTTTTGGTTTCAAGTTTAAATAGCTTTCTTTCTAGTTTAATTCCATCCGGTAATGATTTTGGCAGAGAATTTATCGGACGCAAAAAGCTGACCAAAAGCTGATAATAAAGATTTCCAGAGCCAGTTTTTTCCAGTTTTATATTGGTATTTTTATTGTCTTTATTCATAATAATTTCTAAGTTTTTTTCGGGTTCATAAAGATTGTCAATATTGAATTTAAGAGGCAAGTCAGCGTTTTTTATAATATTTTCAGTAATTAAATTTAAGCTAAAATTGGTTAAATCACTTTTATTGGTAGTGGAAGCTCTATTTTTACTTTGGATTTCTTCAGTCAGTAAAGCTTTTAAAACTTGAACCGTCGTTTTGGTATTTTCCCAGCCAGCTTTGCCTCTTTGCATGAGTAAATAATTTTTAATTTTGTCAAAGTCAGGTTTATAATTTTCGGTATTTAATAATAAAGCTTGGTAAATTAAGGCTGTCAGCTCTGTATCAGTCCAGCTATAAGTATTTTCAGCTTTCCAATAAATTAAATTATCGCCTAAATCCTGCTTTGATTGCCAAATTTTATCGATAAATTTCTTTTCTGGCCAAACCAAATTCATATAAGCCAAAGCCTGCAGCGAAACTTCATTTATATTTTTGATAAAATACTCTTTAATTGAGTCAGACTGAGGTCTTTTATATAATCTCAAAATATATTGCATATAAGCAAAGTCATTTACCAGCGAGTCTTTGGCCATTTGATTTTCAAATTTTGTATTTTTATCATTTAATTCTTTTTCAAGGTCCAAATTCATTTTTATCAAAGCTTTCAGGCCTTTTTCTTGCATATCCAAAATATCTGTATTTGTAAATCCACTTTCAGTCAGCAAATACAAGCCTTCCAAAACATAATTGGTTAAATATACATTACTTTTATCTCCAGCCCACCAGCCCCAAGCACCCTCAGCTGTTTGATTTTCTTTGAGTTTGCGAATTGATTGTCTATAAACTTCTTCAAATTTGTTTTTTTGTTCATCTGAAAAGGTAATTCCTAAGTCTTTTTGCATTTTTATAGCTATAGTTGAAGGAATTAAGCGACTCATAGTTTGTTCGGTGCAGCCATAAGGATAATCAATTAAATTATTTAAAGCCTTAATGGTGGAACCTAAGCCTGAAGCTGCCACTGTCAAATTTATATTTTGAATATTAGCTCCCGAAGGCAAATTATTAAACCAATTAATTTCTTTTTCCTGCTTGTTTTCTTTCAAAAGGCCGCTCACATTTATAAAATCTTCAATCGCCAACGGTAAAACTGGCACTTTCATTTCAATTGCATCTCCAACTTCAGGATTATCGGTTAAAGCTTTAGCATGAATAATAGCTGTTCCAGACTTGACTAAATCAATTGGTAAAGAAAATTTAGCCATTTTGTCAGGAGCAATATTTAATTCGGTTTCTAAATTTTTGCTATTGGTTTTAAATTGCTCTGCAAGGTCAAATTCAAGATTAACTTTTTGATTCTCTTCTGAATAGTTATGCACAATGGCTGATAACTGAGTTTTATCGCCTTCGGTATAAAAACGTGGCAAAGCCAAACGCAAAACCAAATCCTGAGTGCTAATTATATTTTGTGTGCTAAAACCCAAATCTAAATCTTGATTAATTGCCCTAGCAGTCGCTCTCCACGAGGTTAAATTGTCGGGTAATTTTACTTTAATTTTGGCAATTCCAGCGGCATCTGTTATTAAATCAGGAAACCAGCCGGCCGTATCTTTAAAGTCTTTTCGCATAAGCGGTTCAACTTTGTCGGGGCCACCTGAGTATTCTTCCGGGAAAGAGCATAAAGTTAAAATACTATTTGACCGCTGCTTATAAAAAAACTTTTGCATATTTTCAGCTGTTTCTTCGCGGATAGCATAAATACTTTCATCTACAATTCCAAGCGAAACTTCGGTATTAGCAGCCGGCTTTCCATCAGGGAATTTGGCTTCGATTATATAAGTAACTTCTTCGGCCGGTTTATACTTTTGCTTTTCAGTTTTAATATTAATATTTAAAAAATGCTCTTCCGGAGATACTTTTAAGTTAATTGTATTTTGATGTAAAATGTGTTTGCCGTCAATTAAAGCCACTGCAAAGTAAATATTAGGAGTATATTCTTTTTTGATTGGTATTTCGATTGTCTGAGCGGTTGAATTAATATTTACAACTTTATATTCATAAATTTTATCCGCTTCCAGTGAAATAATTGCTTGAGCTTTTTCTGAGCCATTGAGCGGTGAATTAATTAAAATTTTAGCGGTTTCCCCAACTTTATAAACTGGCTTGTCAGCTTTTAGGTCAAATCCCTGCTTGTCAGTTTCATCATTGTTAGCTTTAAATGGCTTTTTATTATTATCAATCCAAAAGCTATTTTCACTGATTATTTGCCCGTCTTCATTTTCTGCTCTCAAATAATATGAATCGCTATTTAAGTTTTTCGGTAATTCAAATTCAAAATTAGCTTTCCCGTCTGAATAAGTTATTTGAGCTGAAAATGTTTTAATAACTTTTTTGAGATATTTATCTTTTTTTTCTTTCCATTTCCATTGAATTAATGAAAGTTTAACTTTTTGCTCTGAGACAGGTTTGTTGTCATAATTTATAGCTGAAATGGTCGCTTTTATGGTGTCGCCAGCTATATAAAAATATTTATTTGTTTCAATGAATAAAGCAAAATCTCCTTTTGTAATGAGAGCTGAGCCACTTCCAGTGACGGTTGATCCGCTTATATCAGTAATGTCAGCTTGTACTTTATATTTTTGTTCAGTTATATCGGCGTAAGGACTATTATTTTTCTCTTTCATTAATTTGGTTGGTATTTCAATAATTGCTTCACCATTTTCATCCAAATTAGCTTTTCCTTCATCAGTATGGTCGCCTGAATAATATTCGTCTGTGTAGTTTTCATTTTCCCAATCGTCAAAATATTCATAATAAGCGGGACGAGGCATTATTGCAGAGCGAGCCGTCCAGTCATTTGAACTATAAATTGAATATTGAATTTTAGCATTTTGCACTGGGCCACCAAAATAATAATTAGCTTTAATTCTGGCTTTCAGCTTTTCACCAGCTTTAACACGTTTTTTAAGCGGTATTATTTCAACCTTGAATTCTGGCTTTTTATATTCAGCAATTTCAAAATAAGCATAGTCTAAGGTGCCGTCTGGATAAGTTATTTTGACCGTATAAGCCCCAGTTTTGCCATCAGTTGGTATTTCAAATAAACCATTAAAACTGCCAAAACTATTAGTTTTTAAATTAAATTCTGGAATTAAAACTTCGCCGTCTGGATCTTCAAGTACAACTTTTAAAATTAAATCTTTAGGTGTTTTTTGATTTTGCCGCACAATTCCTTTATAAAAAACAGTCTGTCCCAAACGATAAACTGGCTTTTCGGTATAAAAATAAGTTTTATAATTTGCCACCGCATCTGGCCAAAAGTTTAAACCATAATAAGCCCGATTTTCGCTACTAGCTTGCTCAGCATAAGCCCATAAATTAAAATTATCTTTTAATTGAGTGAATTTATAGCTTGCAAAACCGTCAGCCGCAGTTTTCAAACTTGCTAATTTAGTATTTTCATTATTAGAAGACTGGAATAAATTAATATTAATATTTGGCTCTGGCTGCAAAGTAATTAAATTAACTGCTCTAATCAAAGCTTGATCAGGTGCTTGTTTGATTATTAAACCCAAATCACTAACACTAAACCAAAAAGCATCATAATCTTGCTTGCCATTTAAGCCTTTAATGGTAGTACTAACAATATAATCTCCGGCCGGTAAAGGTTTTTCAAGTTTTATATTAGCTTGTGTCCAGTCTTGTCCATTTGATTTAAGTTTTCGAGATAAAATTTGGATTGGCTGACCCAAAGGTAAAAGTTCGCTAATAATTTTTTTCGGTTTTAATAAGCTTAAATTATCGCTAAATTCAATGGCTTGTTTTTCACCTTCTCGGTGAGCCTGAATTAGCGGCTGCATATTAGTTTTATAAATTTGAATTTCAGCTTGATCAGCACCACTAGCATTTACCCAAAAATAAGGTTGTTCTTGGCTAGTAAAAACTCTTTTATTGGCTCCGACATTAACCGAAGCTTCCAAGATTTCTAAGTTTTTTGGTTTAATAATGGTGTTTTGAGCTTCCTCAACGTCAATTCCATATTCATAAATAGTTTGATAATTAGGTGCTTTAATTTGCAAAGAGTATTCACCCACGGGTAAATTATTAATTTGAAACTTTCCGTTTTCATTAATCCAAGCTCCTCGACTGATAGGACTTTCACCTTCTTTTCCTTGAGTTATAGCGAGTGCATAAACGGTTTTAGGTTTAATTTTTTGGTAAAAAGTTTTGAATTCGCTATTTTTCTGCAATTGAATTTGCCCCGAAATACTACCTTTTGGTTTGTCTAAGGCAATACACAGTCCAAGCAGAGCAAAAACACTAATTAACGCAATTAACCAAGTTTTTATGGTCGGAGAAAGCTGTTTAAACATATCTTAAGAAAACTAATAATTATTTAAATTTTATCTTATATAGCTTTGAACTTATGAAAAATAAGAATTAAAAAGAAAAATAGCTATAATAAATCATAAATCTCTACCAAAGCCATGCCATAAAAGATCTAAAACTAATAAAATAAGAAACATTATTAGGATATTGATTTTATCGAAGAAGAATCTGACATATCTCTCCAGTTACTTAATGAGGAGAAATTTTTTCTTATCACAAGATGGAACACAAAGCTTGAACTAATATTTTAGGCTTTATCTTTTGGCTCTCAGAAAAAGTTTTTAATCTTTAGCGGGAAACAAAACGATATTTAATTAGTAATCTGTGATTTGCTTAATTTATGTAATTGTCTTAAAATTGGTTTAATCTAGCTCTAAGAGCTTTTAAGTAATATTATATTTTAGCAATGTCTATTTCAATCAGCTCATTAATTAATGAAATCAGCGAAATTAATTTTATTCACAATTCTCTGTCAGATACCGAAATAAAAAATACTTCAATTCAACAAATTGCTTTTGACTCTCGGCAAATTCAAAAAGATTATAATTGTGCTTTTTTTTGTATTAAGGGTGAAAAGACTGATGGACACAATTATATAAACTCAGCTATTCAAGCCGGTAGTAAAATTATTATTGCTGATTTTAAAAATAAAAAACAATTAGATTCCATACAAAATTCAGCTAATAATTCAATTATTTTTATTTATGTTCATAATGTACGAAAAGCCTTGGCCGAAGCTTCTAATCTATTTTACGGAAAACCAAGCCACCATTTGCACTTAATTGGAATAACTGGCACTAATGGAAAAACCACTACTACTCATTTAACCGCTCAAATTTTATCGGCTTTGAGTAATAATAAAATTGGTTTAATTGGTACTTTGGGCGGCAAAATTTATCAAAAAGGCAAATGTATAAAATTCTTTGGTGAAGGCTCGGGGCGAACAACTCCTGAATCACCTGAATTACAAGCCCAGTTTGCAGAAATGTTAAAAGAAAAATGCTCGCATATTGTAATGGAAGTCAGCTCTCACGCTTTAGATCAATATAGAGTTTTTGCTTCACAGTTTCAGACAGCAGTTTTTACTAATTTAACGCAAGATCACCTTGACTATCATTTGACGATGGACAATTATTTTGTAGCAAAAAGCAAATTGTTTTCCATGTTAAGCTCGGAAGGACAAGCTATTATTAATATTGACTCGGAGTGGGGAATTAAACTAAAAGAAAGTCTACGAGATTCTCCGGCTAAAATTTTTACATATGGTATTTCTTCACCGGAAGCTGAATTAAAAGCCCAAAATATTGACTTTTCGGTTACAGGAATTAAAGCGGAATTTATTATTAATAGCTCCAAAAAAATAAAAGCACACTTGCCTCTAGATGGAAGTTTTAATTTGTATAATTGTTTAGCAAGCATGGGTATTTTGCTAACTGATAGTAATATTAAATTTGAAACGGAAGAATTGATTAAAACTCTTAATCAAATTGAGGCTACGGCAGGCAGGTTTCAGCGAGTAATTAAGCCTGCTAACAAAGACAACTTGCCTAATTGTATTGTTGATTATGCTCACACGCCGGATGGCTTAGAAAATGTTTTAAAAACCGCTCAAGAAATTTTGCCGGAAAAAGGGAAATTAATTTGTGTTTTTGGTTGTGGTGGGGACCGGGATTCAAGTAAAAGACCAATTATGGGACGTATTGCCGCTCAGTATGCAGAGACCGTTATTATTACATCTGATAATCCCCGCACTGAAGATCCAAATCAAATAATTTCAGATATATTAACCGGCTTAAACTCTTTGGATAAAGTAATTATAGAATTAGACCGCACAAAAGCGATTAAAAAAGCCATTCAGTCTGCTAATTCAAATGATATAGTTTTGATAGCTGGCAAAGGCCATGAAAATTATCAAATATTCGCTGATAAGACAATTCACTTTGATGATACGGAAGAAGTGATGAAGGTTTACACACAAATGACCATTTGACAAACTTATAATTCCGAAATCTTTTTAGTTTAAGCTGTAAATCCATTAAATTGATTCATTATTTGGTTCAAATCATCCTTTCCAGCCATAAATAATTCAATGCTTTCAAGAGATATTTTTATTAGTTTTTCGGCTATTGGTAATTCATCATCCCGAAAACAAGATAAAACATAATTAGCCCTTTTATCACCGCCAGGGTCAGGACCAATTCCAAACTTCAATCTTGGAAAAAATTTTTTACCGCCTAAATTTTCGATAATAGATTCAATGCCATGTTGGCCGCCAGCTCCACCTTCAATTGCCCATTTTAAGCGGCCTAAGGGCAGGGAAATATCATCATAAACAATTAATAGATTTTTCAAATCAGCAATTTTATACCAATCAATTAAAGCTTTTACGGCTAAACCTGAATTATTCATATAGGTTTGCGGATAAATTAAATAAAGTTTTAGCTCAAAACAAAAAAAGATTTTAGCCTGAATTTTTTTAAGCTTTTTTTCTTCAAAAGTAAAGTTTTTTTGCTTTAAATATTCTTGTAAATTATTTAAAATTTC
>JAAFJH010000040.1 GCA_013298875.1 Synechococcales cyanobacterium bin2.concoct.b11b12b14.033 | reverse complement strand
CTATTACCTAAGTAAAAACTAATTAAGTTTAAATAGCTATTTTCTTCAATACAAGAAACTAAAGTCAATGAAACCGTGAATATCGAAATGATTAAAGCAATCCAGAAGAATAGATAACTTATTTTAAAAGTTTGATCAAATATTTTAAGAATAGTAGTTTTTAATTGATTATTACTTTGTACTTTTAAGTTTTGTATTTCGGGCAATTGATACAATTTACCTTTTACTTTTTCAACTTGTTCGTTAGGAGCTAAATACAAAGCAATATTGCTAATATTATAATTATTAAAATACTTAGTATAAGTTGGATAATGCATTAACAAATAACCATGCTCGCTCGAATAATCTTGGTAAATGCCTGCTACATAAAATTCTTGTGTACCCAAAACTGTTTTTAAATTAATACTACTGCCCGCTTTCAGGGAATGTTTAAGTGCCAAAGTATTTGAAATTAAAATATAATTCATGTTCTTTAAAACTAAATTATTTAAATCAGGAATTTTTTCGAGGAAATTTGAATTTTGCAAAGTGTATTTTAAATTTGAGCCGGCGATTATAATCGGTTTATCATTAAATTGACTTTGATGTTTACTTAAATAATCAAGCCCTTTAACTTCCGGATAGGTTTGAATTTGCTTAAGTAAATTTGCATTAATATTTTGGCCTGAATTTTGCGGGCTAATATAAATATCTGCTTTTAAAGTTTCTTGAATCCAACTTTGAACTGTTTCCCGAAAGCTATCAATCATAAAATTAATAGACAAAGTCATTGATAAGCCGCAAATCAAAGCTCCAGTCGCAATCCATAGCCTAATAAAATTAACTGATAAACGAATTGAAAATAATTGCCCAAACCAATTTTGAATTTTATAAAAAGTATTTTTTATGACTTCCAGTAAAAATCCCGAAATTAAACTAAGGCCAGCTAATACCAAAAATGCCATTATAAAGCCGACATATTTATTAGGTATTTTAAATAAAAGATTTTCGGTTAGTAATAAAATTAAAAGTATTAAAGTACCCCCTAAATAAATAGTTTTTAAATATAAAGCAGGGATTTGTTTGAGATTCTGAAACTGAGAATTTTGTAAATTAATTTGTGGAGAAATACTGAAAACCGCTCCAATGGCAGCTGGAACGCCACCTAAAATACAAGTTGTAAAACCCAAGGCAAAACCGCTAAGAATTCCTGGCCAAGACATAATTAATTTGATGCTATCCACCGAAAAATAAAGTTCATTGACGGTTTTTTGCAAACTAACCAAAATTAACCCCGACAGCCAGATTCCTAGCAGACAGCCAATCAAGCTACCAATTAAACCCAATAAACCAGCTTCAACCATTAAAACTGCAAATATTTGTTTTTGGCCAAAGCCCAAGGTTTTTAAAATGCCTATTTCTTTGCTTTTACGCTGAAAAGAAATAAAAATAGTCTGGAAAATTAAGTAAAAAGAAACTAAAAGTGCAATATAACTTAAAGCCTGCAAATTAAAACGAAAAGCCGCTGTTAAATTCTCAATTTGGCTTTTATATTCAGCGGGGTCTGTAATTTTGAAATTAGGATAATTATTTAGCTTTTGCCTTAAATCAGCCGCCGAGATATTTTTAAAGTCCAGGCTACTATATTTACCAGGCAAGTTCAAAGCTTTTTGCAAATATTTTATATCAGCCAAAACTAAATTCGGATTCGACTGAATAATACCAATATTTTTTAGATGAATATTTTGATTGATTTTTAGCTTGAAATTTTGACTATTAAAAATTATTTCTTCATCGTCTAAAGCATAAATCGACTTTAAATTGTCTGGCACAAGTAAACCACCCGTATTTTCATCGGTTATTTCTTTTAGCGGAAATTGGCGACTTTTATATTTAAAATCATAATCTCTAAAACGATAATCATTCAATAAATCAATTCCTAAAATTGTAATCGGACTTTCGGAACGAGCATTAAAAGCTTTAACTTCAAGTACTGGTGTAAAATCTAAATAATTTAATTTTTCTATTAATAAATCATTTAGCTCAGATTCTGAAAAATAATTAGTGCTTAAGTTTTGCAGCCGAGCAGTTTGTTTTCCCAAAATTAATTTATTAGTGTAATTAAATTGCTCTAAAATTGACTTATTACTATTAATAATTGAAACGACTAAAGCAACACCAATTGAAATGCTAAAAATAGCTAATAGTATTAATTTAAAATTTAATTTCCAGCTAGGAAATATTAATAAACGAGTAGCTTGAACTATATTCACGTTTTTATTAATTAAACCACTTTGTAAACATAGTATTGGCCTGCTTTAGCAATATTACCTGAAGTATAAATAGCTGGATATGATTTTTTAAATTCGGCTAAATTATTTTGTTTAACAATCATTAAAGCCTTTTGTGAAGACTTAGGTTTATAAATAAAATATTTAATATTAGTCTGATGTACTTGTTTATAATTATTTTCAAAATTATCTTTTTTATTTTTAAGAATTTGTTTTACTAAAGGAGCTTGCATATAAAAATACCAAGAATAAGGTGCCTCATCTTCAAAAAAGAAAATATTATAATCCTTTAGATCTTTTAATCTATTTTTCATATTCCAAATAATTTGCTTAGTTGATTTATTATCACCAATAGATTGAGATAATGGACCATACCAATAAGGCATCATGAAAGGTATGCCCAAAAAGCTAATTAATAAAAATGATTGAATTCTTTTATCAATCGAATATTTTTGGTAGATATAAATTAGAAAACTAATAAAAATAATAAAACCAGTAATAGTTAATACCTTTATAAAAGGCAAGACGGAATAATGCTTACTAGTACTATACATATATAGACCAGTAGCCATAACTAAAATTGAAATAATAATCAAATTAATACTATTTTTTGTCTCAAAAAGTAATTGAAAAAAAAGGTTCTTATGATTATTCATTTCACCTTCTTTAAGAAACCTAGTTTTATGTAAAAATAAACTAATTGTTCTGGCACAAATAATGCTAAGAGCTGGCAAACTCGATAATATATAAGTCATCAAAATTGATTTGGCAAAAGTAAAAAATAATGGCGTAAAAATAAACCAACTTAGTAAAAAAGCTAATGAATTGAATTGTTTAGACTTTGAATTAATTATATTTTTAAAGTTTTGCTGAAAAAAGGGAAATAAAATTAATGTCCAAGGCATAAAAGCTCCAATCGTAAACACCCACGACATTCCTTTTGGCTGATGATGGCCACTGCCATAACGATCTCCATAGTCTGGCTTTAAATATCTATTCCAATGTTCATTAACAAAAAAGTATTCATAAAAATCATGATTTTGCATTTGAGCCGCTGAATACCAAGGATAAGCCACTAAAAAACCAGCTCCAAAAACCAAAAACCAATTTGTCAAAATTAAATCTTTTAGCTTTTTTGTCCAAACTGCATATAAAAACAAAGTACCTAAAATTAAAACTAAAGATAAAGGCCCTCGGTTTAACATTCCAAAACCAAAAATTAAGCCAAAAATTGCTTCCCAAAAAGTTTTCTTCCAAAATTCTTTTCTGTTTTTTTCAATATTTAAATAAGCCCATAAGCCTGCCGTGGTGGTAAAGCAAACCCACATGTCCAAATCAACTGTCCCAGCCTGAATAAAAAAGAAAATACTTGAATATAAAATTAAAGGTGCAATTAAAGCCGTTCTTTTATCATAAAACTTACGAGCTATTAAATAAGTAAAAATTAAAACTAAAATCGAAGCAATAAAGTTGGGAAAACGAGCCGTAAATTCATTTGCTAAACCGAATAATTTATAACAAAAAGCAATAAACCAAAACGAAAAAGGTGGCTTTGCCAAAAACGGCTCATGCAAAGCTGGCATTCTTAAAGTAATCCAGTCATTTTGCAAAATAATTTCTTCTGCAATCCCGGCATAACGTGCTTCAGTCGTATCAAATAACGGAGACCAGCTTAAAGAAATTAATCTTAAAAATAAAACCAAACATAAAGAAGCCAAACATAATAGTAAAAACTTCTTTTTTTTTCTTTTTTCAAAATTCACTATTCACTTCTTAGTTAATTGCTAAAGCCTTAGTTGGATCAATTTGAAAAGATGGTCCCATAGTAGAACTTAAATAAACAGACATAAAATAAACCCCTTTAGCAGCCGATGGCTTAATCTTTTGTAAAGTTTCAATGGCTGCTTTTAAGTTAGAGCTTAATTGTTCAAGCGTAAAAGATAATTTACCTAAAGGAATTTGTACAATTGCTCCGTCTTTTTCGGCTCTAAAACTAACTTGTCTTCCCATTTTAATATTTTTAACGGCTTCGCCAATTTCATTAGTTACGGTGCCATCTTTGGGGTTGGGCATTAAGCCTTTTGGTCCTAAAATACGACCCAGTTTGCTCATTTCCTTCATCATATCAGGCGAAGCGAGCAATTTATCAAATTCAATATTTCCGCCTTCAATTTGTTTAATCAAATCTTGATCGCCTACCAAATCAGCTCCACTTTCTTTAGCAGCTTTAGCATTATCACCTTGAGTAATAACGGCAACTCTTACTTTTTTACCAGTACCAGCGGGTAAACTAACTGTACTTCTAACTTGTTGATCAGCTTGTTTAGTATCAATTCCTAACTGTACAGACAGTTCCACACTTTGGTCAAATTTGGTTGTGATGGCTGATTTAATCAATTCAAAAGCTTTATCAATTGGCACTTTTTTATTAGCCCATTCCAAAGTTAATTCTTTGATTTTTTGTTGTCTTTTAGAATTTTTTTTATGAGACATTTTCTTACCTTAATTTTATTATTTTTTAGTTGTAAAAGTTAAACTTCAATTGTTACGCCCATATTACGAGCGGTTCCAGCAATAATTTGCATGGCTTCTTCAATATCGTTGGCATTTAAATCAGAGGCTTTTTCTTCAGCAATTTTTCTAAGTTGAGCCTTAGTCAAAATACCAATTTTAACTCGATTGGGAGTCGGTGAACCTTTTGTTAAACCTAATGCTTCTTTAATTAATACTGAAGCAGGAGGCTTTTTAATTATAAAAGTGAAAGAGCGATCTTTTAAATTCACTAATATTTCAACTGGAAAAACTCTACCTACAGTTTCATTAGCGGTTCTGGAATTATATTCTTTGCAGAAATTCATAATATTAACCCCAGCCTGCCCCAAAGCTGGCCCAATCGGTGGAGACGGATTAGCTTGTCCGGCTGGAATTTGTAATTTTATTTTCTTGAATTGAAGTCCACCAGCGGCTGGAGAACCTTTTTTATCTGCTGTTTTACCTTTAGACACGATTTAATATTGCTTTTTGATATTTTATTGAGGTAAAAAGAATAGCAAATTATTTTTTATTAAGTAAAGTAATCTTAAAATATGTCAAACTTAAATCACAAAAAAATCGTTGTTGTGACCTTTTATAAATTTATTGCTTTAAATGATTGTGAAAATTTACAAAATCAATTAGCTGATTGCATGAGGCTAAATAATATTTATGGCACTATTTTATTAGCGGAAGAAGGCATTAATTCAACCATTTCGGGCAGCTATGAAAGTATTAATATTTTGCTTAATTTCCTCAGAGCAGACGAGCGTTTTGCAGATTTGAAACACAAGCAAGCTTATTTTGATAAACAAGTGTTTCAGCGACAAAAAGTCAAAATAAAAAAAGAAGTAATTTCTTTGGGCTGCCCAGTTAACCCAACTGAAGAAGTTGGTCAATATTTAAACTCTAACGAATGGAATAATTTAATAAATGATCCGGAAGTATTAATTATTGATACCCGCAATGATTATGAAGTGCAAATGGGCAGTTTTGAAAGAGCCATTAATCCAGAAATTAATAAATTTAGAGATTTGCCAGAATTTACTGAAAAATGTCTCAAAAAACTTAATCCCAAAAAAATTGCTATTTACTGTACCGGAGGAATAAGATGCGAAAAATATTCTTCTTATTTATTAAAAGAAGGATTTAATGAGGTTTATCATTTAAACGGTGGCATTTTAAAATATCTCGAAGAAATACCTGCAACCCAAAGTAAATGGCAAGATGAATGTTTTGTCTTTGATGAAAGAATAAGCGTTAATCACCAAACTTACAATTAAAATTCATAAATTTCAAACACATAATTGGATTTTGGATCTCCTCCATTGCATAATTTGCGCAAAACTTCTAAATTGTAATTTTGATTTTTATAAAGTGATTCTTCTGTTACATCCCTGACTAATTCATCGAATACATAAACTTTTTCGCCGGAGGAATCTTTTGATTTATTTTCTAATAAAGCAATTCTTTCGTTTAAAGCTTGTATAACTTCGGTAGAAGAGTTGTTTTGATCTTTGCGGATTTGTTCTTTAATTACTTTTAACAGTTCTTGAGCGGAAAGGAGTTTATTTTCTGTCAAACCTTTTTTCATTATTTCTTCGACTTTGATTAAGTCTTTTTCATTTTTTAAATTCTGTTTTATCTCAGTTAAAGCTTTATAACTAGTAGCACAAATTGGTGCTTGGTAAATGTTTTTGGGCAAAGGTACGGTCGTCCGACTGTGAGCTAGTATTGATGATGCAGATATTAAACAAAGCCCAATTAGAGTAATTACTTTTTTCATTTTTATTTCCTTTGCATTTTTCTAACCCATCAAATAAGCTTACTCTTTAATTTAGGCAATGGAATATTAAGCTGGTTTCACTTTAAATAAAACTTGGCCGTATTCAACGATGTCAGCATTATTAACACAAATTTCTGCGATGGTGCCATTTATTTCAGAGGGTAATTCATTCATCATTTTCATGGCTTCGATAATACACAAAGGATCTCCCACTTTCACGCTTTGCCCAATTGCTACAAATGGAGGGGAATCTGGAGAAGCAGAAGCATAAAAAGTTCCAACCATCGGGGAAGTAATATCAATTAAATTTTCGAGTAGTTTATTTGCAGCTTTTGGTTCGGATAATTTAATTTCCGGATTATTATTTTCATTTACTGGTAACTGAGGTAAAGCACTTAAGGTTGAAGTATTAATATTACTTAAATTATTATTTGGTGAATTGTTGGGGCTAGCTTTTTTCAAGGAAATAGTAAATTCTCCTTGGGTCAAGTTAATCTCTGCGAGAGGTGTTTCCACCAATTTATCAATCAATTCAAGTATTTGCTCATAGGTCAGCATAATTTTTTATCTCTTTAAACTCTGTCTAAGTAGGAATCATCACGAGTATCAACTCTAATAGTTTCGCCCACATTGACAAAAAATGGAACTTGTATTAAAGCACCCGTTTCTAAAGTGGCCGGCTTGGAGCTGCTGGCAGCGGTATCTCCTTTAACAGCAGGAGGTGTTTCAGTTATTTTTAATTCTACAAAGTTAGGTAATTCAATATTAAGAATTTGTCCATCACAATAAACGATTAATAAATTCATTTGCTCTTTTAAGTATTTTACTTTAGAACCAATACGCCCAGCGGAAACTTCGATTTGTTCAAAAGATTCATTGTCCATCAAAGCAAAATTGTCACCCGCTTTATATAGATATTGCATTTCTTTTTTTTCGATATTCGCTTCATCGAGTCGTTCGCCAGCTCGGAAAGTTTTTTCGATACTATTTCCACTTTTAAGGCTTTTTAATTTAGTCCTGACAAAAGCGGCTCCTTTGCCTGGCTTTACGTGCATGAACTCGATCACGGTCATAATGTCGTGGTCTACTTTTATTGTTACGCCGGGACGTAAATCATTTGATGAAATAACCATAATACTGAATTTTAAAACAAATACTTTTAATACTCAAGAATTTGCAAAATTACTTTATAAATAAAATTTTTTTAGGAATTGGCAAACATTATATTGTTGTCTTTGATTTTATCGCAAATTCAATTTTTTTCTCAGCTTAAAATCTTTCTGAAAAGCAGGCTGAATTTAAATTATTAGTAAATCTTTGAAATCTCTCTCTTAAAGGGAATAAAGTATTTTAAAATCTTCTAATTACTTATAAACAAAATAACTTTTATAAGTTTAAAGCGTCTGCCACTGCCGACTCCGAAGCCTCAGTTCTAATAGGTTTGAATTCAGAAACGTCTAAAGCAGTTTGGGAATCTTTAAGTCCATGCCCGGTTAAAACACATACTACTGTCGATTCTCTTTCGATTTTTCCTTGCTTCGCGGCTTTAATTAAACCGGCAACTGAAGCGGCACTAGCTGGCTCACAACAAATACCTTGTGCCGAATGAATTAATTTATACGCTTCAATAATTTCTTGATCAGTCACCGAATCAATTAAGCCATCAGATTGTTCGACAGCAAGTTTGGCTGTTTTCCAACCAGCTGGGTTACCAATTCTAATAGCAGTTGCGATCGTTTCGGGATTTTCAACTGGGTGGCCTAAAACAATTGGAGCAGCTCCAGCTGCCTGAAAGCCCATCATTTTAGGTTTATTCTTTACTAATCCTAAAGCAGCATATTGTTTAAAACCAGCCCAATAAGCACTAATATTACCCGCATTGCCAACTGGTGTACATAAAACATCGGGTGATCGGCCGTCCAACTGGTCACAAATTTCAAAAGCTGCTGTTTTTTGTCCTTCAATACGGTCAGGATTTACAGAATTAACTAAAGCAATTGGGTGTTTATCGGCTAATTCACGGACAATATTTAAAGCGGTATCAAAATTACCGGCAATTTGCACAACCTGAGATCCGTAGATTATGGCCTGTGATAATTTCCCCATGGCAATATAACCGTCCGGCACCAAAACTATACATTTGGCATCCTGATAACCATTAGCCCTCGCACAAGCAGTATAAGCAGCCGCCGAAGCTGAAGTATTACCGGTGGACGCACAAACCATAGTTCTTAAACCTTTGGCTATCGCTTTAGTAACGGCCATAGTCATGCCACGATCTTTAAAACTACCGCTTGGATTAGCACCTTCAAATTTAATATAAACGCTTAAACCAATAATTCCACAGGCTTGAGCAATGGCGGGAGCTGGTATTAAAGGTGTATTTCCTTCGGCTAAACTTATAACTTGGGTTTTATTATCTATATCAAGTAAATCACGGTAAGCATGAATTAAACCCGGCCAATACTTAATAGTTCGCTCTTTATTAGATGGTATAAATTTAGACCAAAAACTCATAATATTTAAATTAAATTTTGCACTGAATTATATCATTTTGTCTGATTTGTCCAAGTTTAATTGCTTTTTTTGAATATTTTAAATCTGAAACGATTATAAAACTAATTATTACTAATAAAAACCAAGAGCTAATTTTATGTAATGAAACAACTTCCCAATTAGTAAGCTGGTAACTATATTTCCAAGCACCATAAAAAGTACAAATATTTTCTGCTAACCAAATGAAAAAAGCTATCAGTACAAAAGAAATACTCACTGGCATAGAATAAACTCTTTCTGTAACAGTAAAGTAAACTTTAGTATTCCAAAATAATATAATTACTCCAAGGATTAAAAAAATTCTCAAATCTGGAATAAAGTGATTGGTGAAGAAATTTAAATAAATTAAAATACATAAAATCATACTTGTTTTATAATGTTTATTATCGCTCAAGCTGAGATCAAAAATACGCCAAGCTTGACAAATATAACTACCAACTGCCGCATACATAAAGCCACTGTACAGTGGTACCGTTCCAATACGCAAATATGAAAACTCCGGGTAACTCCAAGAGCCGATGGACGGATGAGTTTTATATAATTCAAGTAATAAACCAATAAAATGAAAAAGACAAATTACTTTAACTTCATCTTTCGTTTCAATTTTGGTTAAGTATAAAATAATTTGAATTAAAACCGAAGCAATAAAAAGAAAGTCATAGCGAGGCAAGCTAAAAAGCGGTATATGATTTGATAAAAATAAAAGTACAAAGAAAGAACCTGCAAAAATACAAGCTCTCGCTTCTTTAATTCCAAAGGCGAATAACTCGGAAAAGAAAAATTGGATTTTGTACCAAGAGAATGTCAAATAGCCTTTGTTTTTAAGCTTAAAGCATGGATTTTTTCTTGCATTTCATCTTTCAGTGAATCATAAACCATTTTATGCTGTTGAATTAAGGTTTTATCTTTAAAAAGAGGAGAGGTTATTTCAATTGTATAATAAGATGGATTATTTGGTTGATGCCCCAAATGCTTATGTCCATCATTGGTAATTTTAATTTCAACCGCTTCTAGCTTTTCGGTCAAGATTGTTTCGATTTCTTCGGCACTTATCATAAAGTTAAAACTCTTTATTATTTTTTAAATTAAATTTAGGTTGATTTTATCATTTTTAACATATTTTGCTGAGATAAATTTAAGTAGCTTTAAGGCTCAATTTGATTTATTGAATACTTTTATATTCTTCAGGTATTGTAATTAAAATGAAATTATCTGGTGTTACCGTAAATGGTCTATTCAACAAAAGCAGTTTGCAAGTAATCATGATGTGATTTTTTTCTATTCAAAAAGTAAAGAAGCTGTTTTTAATAATCAGTTTGTAGAGCTTTCGGAAGGAACATTAAAAAGATGGAAAGGACAAAAACAGCAAGCAAAATTTGATGAATTGGGAAAAAAATTAGCAGATAGTTTGGGAGAAAAATCTCAAGGTTCTCCAATGTCAGACTTCTGGGAAATTTCTGTTATAAATCCAGCGGCTAAAGAACGTTCTGGTTATCCGACACAAAAGCCAGAAAAATTATTAGAAAGAATAATACTAGCAAGTAGTAATGGAGGGGATATTGTACTTGATTGTTTTTTGGGTAGTGGTACTACTATTGTTACGGCTGACAAATTAAAACGCAATTGGATTGGAATAGACCATAATCCAGTTTCAATCAGCGTTACCAAAAATCGCTTAAATAATAATATTAGTTTATTTAATCAATCGGCTGGCCAAAATTATACTTATACAGCTAAAAAATATAATTACGATGAATTGCGGAAAATGGACGATTTTGAATTCGAAAAATTAATGGTAAATAAATTAGGCGGAAAATTATCAAAAGAAGGTAAAGGAGCGGACAAAGGAATAGATGGTATTTTTAATGAGAGCGGTATTATTAGTGTAAAACGTTGGGGCAAAAAAGTAGACAGAAATACACTCGATAATTTAATTAGTGCGATTAGACGCTATAGAAGAGATAATGAAGGCAAATTAAAACCACAAGATAATTTACATATAAAAATACAAAAAGGTGATATAAACTTAGCTCATTATGATGGAATAATTGCCGCTTTCGGTTTTACAAAAGACACCCACGCTGAAGTTGTAGATTTGAAAACCAAAGATAATTTTAATATATTACTTTTAACCGTTGAAGATATTTTGCCTGCAGCCAAGCCACCAGTCGTAAAAATAGACCGTCTAACTCCCATGACAGTAGGAATAGTTGTATTTAAAGCAGAAACTACTACTGAAAAAATAGAAAATTATGCTTGGACTATTATAAGGCTTGATTTGAAGACCGGAGAGGAGAGGCAAGTTTTTAAAAGTAGTTTAATTAATACTGAAAACATTTATGAAGAAACTTTACCAACAGGTAGTTTTAAAATAATTTGTGAAGTAACTGATGAAGACGGTTTATCTGGAATAGATGAATTAGAACTATTTTTGCATTAATACGGTAGTCTTCTGATGAGATGTATTATAATCAGCTTTATAGAAGAAATTACTCATTAAATTCAGATCATGCAATATATAAAAGCTAAATCCTTAGAAAGCTCCGATGAAGTGAAACTATATTATGAAGATTATGGACAAGGAAAGCCAGTTATTCTTATTCATGGTTGGCCTCTAAATCATGAAATGTGGGAATATCAAATAAATACTATTGTGGAAAGTGGGTTCCGCTGTATTGCTTACGATCGTCGGGGCTTTGGCTTATCCGGTAAGCCTTGGAATGGATATAATTACGATCAATTTGCGGCTGATTTAAAATCAATTATTGATAAATTAGAATTAAAAGATATTACTTTGATAGGCTTTTCAATGGGCGGCGGAGAAGTAATACGGTATTTAAGCAAATATGGCTCTGAAAAGATTGCAAAAGCGGTTTTAATTAGTAGTGTAATTCCTTTCTTGTTAAAAACACCCGATCACGAAGAAGGAGTGCCGGCGGAAATATTTGATGAGATGGTCGCTGGAATTAAAAAAGACCGTCCCGCCTTTATGAAAGCTTGGGGAAAACAATTTTATAGTGCTGGAGCAGAAATGCCCAGGACAATAAGCAATGAAATAGCAGATTGGACACAAACACATGCACTTGTTGCCTCTTCCAAAGCTAGTATTGATTGTATAACCGCTTTTTCGCAGACAGATTTTCGAAATGAAATTAAAGCTTTAACAATGCCAACTTTAATTATTCATGGTGACGAAGATAAAATTGTGCCGATAAAAACTACCAGTGAAAAGTTAGCCAAATTAACTCCCCAGGCTGAATATATTGTTTATAAAGGTTCTCCCCATGGTTTATTCATTTCGAACAAAGATAAACTGAATGAAGATTTAATAAAATTTTTAAAGAAATAATTTATCAATTATCAGTAGAAGCTTTAAGGACAGGAGTGAAGGAAAGCGTGAAAAAGGGAAAATTGAAAGGTTTAAAAGACATTCAAAAACACTCAGATATTTCAGAAAGCCTCGAAACCTCATCCCCAGCCCCTTTTCTAAGGCTGATTTTGTGGCTGGCTAACTTGAGTTTTTTCCGCAACATTAGCGGTAGTGGTAACTGGAACAGCCTCTTGGTCTTCTTCTGTTGGTATATCCACTACTTGTTCAGAACCCACAGCAACTGGTGAATCAATAAAAGGAACTTGTTGTTCTGCCTCTTCTTTTGCTAATTTTGCTGCTTGTTCTTCTCTTAGCCTTTCCTCATAATCCTGTAAAAACTCTTCTAAAGTTGGTGGTTCCCCTTCCTCCCCTTCTGGAGACGCTGACCTTCTTCTTTCTTCATAACTGCTCAAGTTTTCTATTAAGCCACGGTCGTACGAATTTGCCGGCAAAACATCCTTTATTTCTGCTGGAATATTTGGACTTCCTAATAATTCAGACACTTCAGTAGGCAAAAATCTTAAAGATGATAGAGGGTTTATTGTTTCCTCTGTTTCATCACCACCCCGAATTCTGCGTTGAAGCTGTGCCGGATCTTTTTGAAGAAGGCTTTCCGCTTCGCTACGATCGATCCCCTTTTCAATAGCTTTTTTTAATAATTCTAGATTGTATTTATTACCATATTGGACGTCCTGTTCATGAGGAGAAAGTTCTTCTGGATCTAAATTTCCATTAATAATTTCATTTATTCTGGCGGGAGTAAGTGCTGAATTAGACAGAAGAGTATTTAATGGAAGACTATTTATTTGCTCTTCTGACATTCCTGTTTCACTTAAGCCATTTTTCAAGTTTCTCATGGCTGTTTCTCTTCTTTCTTCAAGCGACTTCTGATAGTCTCCAACCGTTGTAATTCCTCCTTTATTTGGTAGTTTACTTCTCGCTGCTAATTCAGCTAAATCAGCTAAAAATGCCGGTGGAGTCAATATTGTGTCTTCTACCGACGGTGATTCGGTCTTGATAACTGGAAATTCTTGACCTAGTGTTTCTTCTAATGGTTGAGAAGCTTCAGTTTCAGTCGCAGAGACCCTCTCAGATGACAACTTAGGTAACAACGCTGGCAAAGGTTGTCTCTCTTCTGCTTGAGTTGTTTGAGTCGGAAATTCTTGACCTAGTGTTTCTTCTAATGGTTGAGAAGCTTCAGTTTCAGTCGCAGAGACCCTCTCAGGTAACAACGCTGGCAAAGGTTGTCTCTCTTCTGCTTGAGTTGTTTGAGTCGGAAATTCTTGACCTAGTGTTTCTTCTAATGGTTGAGAAACTTTAGTTTCAGTCGGAGTAGGGCGAGAAGATAAACTCCTAACTCTCAAATCTTCCCATAAATTACTCATTGGTTTTTCTACCGTTGTGTTAGGAAGAGGTGCAGCTGACATTTCTTCCCACACGCGGGCTCTGATATCTCCTTTCTGGTCTGATGTCAATAATGATTCAGGTTGGTTGGGGGTTCCTTGAACTGGTTGTTTCGCTCCGTCTCTTTGAGTTGCTTGGTTAGGAGTTTGTTGAACTAAGTTTCCTTGAACTGGTTGTTTCGCTTCGTCTGTTTGAATTGCTTGGGTAGTAGTTTGTTGAGCCGGGGTTGCTTCACCAGGGGTTTGCTGAGTTTGTTGTTTCGCTCCGCCTGCTTGAGTTGGAGTTTGTCGAATTGGTTGTACTGCTTGGCTAGGAATTTGTTGAGCTGATTGTTTTACTCTGTCTGTTTGAGTTGCTTGGTTAGGAGTTTGTTGAGTTTGTTGTGTTGCTCTGTCTGTTTGAGATGGTTGAGCTTGGGTAGACCTTGAGTTCATAACTTCCCTTAAAGTTTCTCTAATAAGCTGTTCGATTGTTAAACTAGCCTTGGCCTCAGTATTTGCAATAACTGGATTCGCATCAACAATAGTTTCATTCGCTCCCAAAGAATTTGATTGGGTTGTGGTTCCCTCTAAAGTTGTTCTAATAAGCTCTAGGACGTCTTCTTCCGATAAGCAAGGAGTTGTAACCCTTGGATTCTCATCAACAATAGTTTCAGTCGCTCCCAAAGGCTCTTCTGGAGTCGTGATTTTCTCTAAAATGTCTCTAACAAGCTGTTGGACTGCTTCGGCCGAGAAGCTACCACCATTGCTTGCTGAACTAGTCTCCGCCTCGGTATTTGCAATAACTGGATTCTCATTGCCAACAGTTTCATTCGCTTTAGCTATGCCGCCAGTTGAAGGTGATATATAGTTAGTAACTCCCTCAGCAACCGTTTGCTGTTTTGCTTTATTACTTCCTGTAATTAGCTGACGCATCAATATTTGTAATACTGCACCAATTTTATTAAGAAAGCTTTCATTTCTTGGCAAGCTTCTCCATATTGTACGAATGTCTTGAAAGTTATCAGTCGTATCTATTCTACTAGCAGCTCCAATATTACTTGCTTTGGCTGACTCATCCGTCCTTGTTGCCTGAACTCCGTCGGGTGCTACTGGAACATGAAGCCTGGTCTCTGCCTTCCTGGGTGTTGCCTCTGGCTGAGTTCCGGGACGTTGAGCATTACCGCTTTTCACTATTATTAAGGGTCTGTTTTGCTTAATTATCATTTTTATTTATTTAATTTAGTTAGTTGTTTGATGCGTTGTTTTTAAAATAATGAAATTAAGCCTCTTCAATGACAGGTTCAGCTTCTTGTTGTCTTTTTTGGAATGATATAGGTGTTCCCTGACTAACCTTACCAGTAGTTTGTCTCTCCTCTTCTGTCGCTAAATCTTCAGGAGCAACTACTGCCGTGTCATCTTCCTTAAGTGGTGGGTCAAGAAATGGATTAATTTGCGGAGTAGTTTCTGTTGCTTCAAACTCTCTTAAATGGCTTGCTGCTTCAGCTGCTCGGAGAAGATTAGGATCTTCCAAATCAACTATATTTTTATCTTCGGAAAGCGGTGATTTTCCTTGAGTTAGTCTGTTTAAAGCACCAAGAACTGTTTCGGTTTTGCTTAGCACATTAGTTAAAGCTGCAGTATTTTCAGGTAATTCCTCTGCTCCCGATTCACCAGATGCTTTCCGAACATGAGCAGCATACCTGAGTTTTTCAGTATAGTTTTCAGAAACTTCTCCTAAAACACTTTGGGTTTCTTCTAATGACTTCCGTGCTGCGGCCTCAATAGTTGTATGGTTGTCATTAGCTAATTTTATTGGATTTTTCCCCGTCAAAATTTCTACCCACTCAACAAGTTCTGCTATTTTTGGAACATTGTCTCCCAGCTGTGCCACTCCAGTTATAGCGGAAGGATCTATCTCTTCCTTAACAAACTCTGCGAGACCTGCAAGTGTTCCTGTCTTTAGAGCCTTTATTTTTCCGCCCACATCCAACTGCGCTAATTCTTCGGGAGCTAATGCCTGAGTCACTTCCTGTAATCCTGCTATTACTTTGTCCGGCGGTCTACTCAGAAGAAATCCTGGAAGGCCTAATCTAGAGAGTTCTGCATTTACATCTGCTATAAGGCTTGGTACCGTTTTTTCACTAATCTCAGAATTTGGCTGCATCATCTGAGTTTGAGTAACGTAACCATCAGCAGTTTTAACGCTATTTTGATTAAGACGCTCCTGGGAAGATACAATTACCTTCTCAGCACCGCCTTTTACCCCTTCGACTTTTCTTTTTAGTTCCTGGGTTAATTTGCTTTGATCATTCACTTTCTCTTTCCAAGCTGGATCAGTGGTCAAAATTTCGTCCAAAGTCTCTCTTTTGTCTACAGCTCTATCAGTTATAGTTTTAATATGCTCAGCATAACTACTTGGTAACATCTTAACTATTTCTCCCATTGCTGCTTTAACTTGAGGGTTAATAGGCTGATGAGCATTTAGGGAGGATTCCATACCTTCAATCAAACGATTTAGTGAGCCCAATGGTTCCACTAATGGATCTATAGACTTATCAGTCATTCCAGCTTGCTCTGAAAGCATTCTCAACAATTCTAGTTGATTTTCTTGCATCTCTTGTCCGATAGCTGTATCTCTTTCATACGCTTCTCCTGGAGTGATTTGCCCTATCCGGTTTCTTTCCTGTTTTGCCTCAGATGGTTGTTGTTCCCCCCCTGGTCTAAGTATGGTTGCTTCTTTTAATTTTCTTTCCTCTTCCAGCTTTTTCCGCTTTACTCTATCAGCTTCAAGAGCCTCGTGCGTCTCATGCCTTGCACTCGCTACGGCAGGCTCTATAATTGACCTCAGGATCTCTTCGGCAGCTTCTTTACTTGATTTTGCGTCAGCTCCTTCGTACGTTCCTGACGAAAGTTTGTCAAGAGAAGTCCTGACAGCATTATGATGAGCAATAGTATCTATTAAAACTAATAATTGATCTTTGCGTGACGAACTTAAGAAACTTATTTCTCCTATCTGTCCTTTTAAAGCTTTAATTTCATCAGCAACACTTTCCACAATTAAATTGGTATAAGTAGCAAAAAGTTGATATTGTCTTTCTTTTTGTCTTTCCTTTAACTGTTCCTCAGTCATTTCTTGAGCAGCTATTTTTTGCTTTAAATTATCAAAAGGAGAGATAATACTTGGTTTTTCACCTGGTATCTCCTTAATCAAATTCTCTAAGACTTCACAAAGATTACTATCAGAAATTTCGTTAGTATTTACACCTATACCTTCCAAACCTTTTCTAACTGCTTCAGTTTGACCGTTTGTTAAATCCGCAATAAGTGGTTGCAATCTTCCTATTATTCCTTCTGTTACTGCTGGAACAAGAACTGCAGCTGCTGCCCTCGTCGAAATGCCTTTTCCAGTATTTGGATTGTCCAATTTAGCATTCTGAGCCTCAACACTTATTGGCAATAAATCACTAACCATCTTCTGTAATAATTCATTAGCTTTCCTAGAATGTGTTTCTAGCTGATCAGCCGTCAATATGGTCGTCTTCGGATCCAAAATCAATTTTAATGTACTTAAATTAGCATTTGACAGCAAAGCTTTAATGGCTTCTTTTGCTTCAGCTGGCGTGTTGAGATTATTAGCTGCCGCAATTAACTCTTCTAGGGTATTTGCTTTTATTCCTTCTAAAGCTAAGTTGTTTAGTTGTTCTAACTTTTCCGATAATCCCTTTGAACCGTTGTTGAGAAGACTGGTTGATTCCATAATATCTTTACGCAAAGCTTGTACAAATTCAGAAATCTCTGGTTTAACAGTAGTAATTTCTGCGGCTTTTTCATCGATATTTAGAATTGATGGCGATTGAATATCGAATTTGCCGTTTATAGCGTTTCCTAAAGCTTCTACTGAGGCTAAATAATCTGTAGTTAATTGGATGGCTGCTTTTTTTAATGAACCTGTTTTAGCAAAATCAGCGTTAGTTTGTACCACAATTTCAGGTTCCGATGGACGGTTAAAAAATCCAAAAAATCCCTTATTCTGTTTAACTTCAACCGGAGTATTACTTTCTTCTAAGGTTTCAGCTTTAGGCTCTTCTGATGGTAAAG